>NZ_JAUBPO010000043.1:0-59989 GCF_036700785.1 Microcoleus sp. S28C3
AAGATAAACGAGACTCAATTTCGACAATAGAAATCACAGAAATTTCCAATCCCTGTTCCGATTTACCAGCTACACCATTATAAAAATAAGCTTTACCGTCTGTTTTTTTGCCACTTTTTCTTAAAAAAGAACAATCAATGATAGCAATAACTGTGTGTTCAGCATTTAAAGCTTCTTTCACAAAATATTGATTAAATTGTGGAAAGTTAAAGCTTTTGAGAAAGTGACGACGGTAGGTTTTTTCACTCAAACAACTATAACGACTGAGATTTGTAAAGTTGACCTTGCCATAAGCCAGCAAGATAGTTGAGAATAAAGTGATTAAAAACTTCTTTTGGGGTTGACTAATCCCTGGCATTTGTTGTAAAATGGATTCAATGATTTTCATAAGGCAATCTGTTGAGCTTGTGTGTTTCTATAGCTTAACCGAAAAGAGTGCCTTTTTTTCTGTTGATTTTGGGGTCAGATTGCACTCACTTTTTTCACTTCTCTGCTGCAAAAGCGATCGTATCCCTCTTTAAAAACTGTCCGGAGTATTGCTTCAGACTCATTTAAGCAAGCACTCGCTCATCAATTATCAAACAACAATAGCCATGAATAACTTTGACAAAATTTTTGACAAAAATAGCGACACTCCTACAAATGTTAAAATTCCCAACTATCAAATTATCTCCACAGTTTATTCAGGAAGTCGCACCTTGGTATATCGGGCTATCCGTACATCAGACCAATTACCTGTGGTCATCAAACTCCTGAAAAACGACTATCCCACCTTTAGCGAACTCGTGCAGTTTCGCAATCAATACACCATTACCAAAAACCTTAATTCACCTAGTATCGTCCAAACCTACAGCCTGGAACCCTATGAAAATGGCTATGCGCTGGTAATGGAAGACTTTGGCGGGATTTCTCTTCAGGAATGGGCGATTAAAGGGAAAAACGCATTCTCATTGAGAGAATTTTTAGAAGTCGCGAGATCCCTCTGCAATACCTTAGATATATTATATCGCGAGCGCATCATTCACAAAGACATTAAACCCAGCAATATCTTAATTAATCCTGAAACCAAACAAGTCAAATTAATCGACTTCAGCATTGCTTCCTTGTTACCGCGAGAAACCCAAACACTAATCAATCCCAATGTCTTAGAAGGAACACTAGCTTATATTTCCCCAGAACAAACAGGACGAATGAATCGGGGGATTGACTATCGGACTGATTTTTATTCTTTAGGCGTGACTTTCTACGAATTACTGACAGTTAAATTGCCTTTTGAATCCAATGACCCAATGGAGTTAGTACATTCTCATATTGCCAAAGCCTCGCCTTTAGTACATGAAATAAATTCTAAAATTCCCTTTGTACTATCAGAAATAGTCACAAAACTGATGGCAAAAAATGCCGAATCAAGATATCAGAGTGCGTTGGGTATCAAGTTTGATTTAGAAAATTGTTTAACTCAGTTACAAGTTACGGGTTCGATTGAAAGCTTTGAGATTGCACAGAGGGATGTATGCGATCGCTTCATTATTCCCGACAAACTCTATGGACGAGAAGCCGAGGTATCAACTCTACTCCAAGCCTTTGAGCGAGTCAGTCAAGGAGCCACAGAAATGATGCTAGTCGCTGGTTTTTCGGGGATTGGAAAAACAGCAGTTGTCAACGAAGTGCATAAACCTATTGTTCGCCAACGCGGTTATTTTATCAAAGGCAAATTTGACCAATTTCAACGGAATATTCCCTTCAGTGCTTTTGTGCAAGCGTTCCGAGATTTAATGGGACAATTGTTAACCGAAAGCGATTCACAAATCCACCAATGGAAAAACCAAATATTATCAGCAGTTGGAGAAAATGGTCAAGTAATTATTGAAGTCATCCCCGAACTAGAAACAATTATTGGTCCACAACCATCCGCACCAGAATTATCAGGAACAGCCGCCCAAAATCGCTTTAATTTATTGTTTCAAAAATTTACCCAAGTATTTACCAGTGCTGAACATCCCTTAGTAATGTTCTTAGATGATTTGCAATGGGCAGATTCAGCATCGCTGAAGTTAATGCAATTATTAATGGCTGATACAAGTCATCTTTTATTAATTGGTGCCTACCGCGATAACGAAGTCAATCCAGCACATCCATTAATGTTGACTTTGAGTGAGATTCAAAAAACACTCTTCACAATTAATACCATTACTTTAGCACCACTCAGTCAAGTCACAGTGACTCAATTAGTTGCTGATACCCTGAAATGCAGAAAAAATTTAGCCTTGCCTCTTTCTCAATTGGTATTTCAGAAAACCAAAGGAAATCCCTTTTTTGCTACACAGTTTCTCAAGGTATTACATCAAGAGCAACTGATTCAGTTCATCCCCCCAACCCCCCCTTATCAAGGGGGGGCTACGGGGGGATGGCAATGTGACATTGCACAAGTTAAGCAGCAAGCAGTTACGGATGATATTGTGGCTTTTATGGCATTGCAATTAGGAAAAATGCCTCCCTCAACTCAACAGGTATTGCAGTTAGCAGCTTGTATTGGGAATCAGTTTGATTTAGTAACTTTGGCAATTGTTTCGGAACACTCAGAGGTAGAAACGGCTTCTAATTTGTGGAGAGCACTGCAAGAAGGATTGATTTTACCAATTAGTAGTTCTTATAAATTTTATCATGGGGAAGAGCAGCAAGAATCGGCAGTGGAAAGTGAGAATAGCTCTAAACAAATAGCTAAATATAGCTTTTTACACGATCGCGTCCAACAAGCCGCCTATTCCCTAATTCCCGATCGCCAGAAAGCTTCAATCCATCTGAATATAGGTCAACTGCTGCTCGCTCGCACATCAGATATAGAACAGACCAACAAACTATTTGATATCGTCAATCACCTGAACAGGGGATTGACATTGGTCGCCCGGCCCGCAGAACGAGAGAAAATTGCCCAGTTAAACGGACTCGCCGCCAAAAAAGCCAGGTCTGCAACCGCCTATGAATCTGCTATGACCTACGCAACTACGGGAATCACCCTGCTAAAGCCCGATTGTTGGCAAAGTCAGTATGAATTGGTACTAATGTTGCATGAATTGGCGGCTGAAAATGCCTTTCTTGCTGGAGAATATGAGCAAATGGAACATTGGGCGCAGATAGTGTTGCAGCAAGCAAAAACACTACTCGATCGGGTGAAAATCTACGAGATAGAGATTCAAAACCATATATTCCAGCATCAATTCTTGGATGCGCTCGCCTTGGCGAAACAAGTGCTAAGTCAATTGGGTATTCAATTACCCGATTGTCCTACTCAGGAAGATATCCAGCAGGGATTTCAGTATACGGTGAACCTGTTGGCAGGTAGACCGATCGAGGAGTTATTAAACCTGCCCCCCATGACGGCATCTGAACCCCTGGCAGCGATGAGAATTGCCGCCAGCGCTGCACCAGGCATTTATAATACAAATCCTTTGTTATATCCATTACTGATTTTTTCGCAGGTAAATGCCTCGATTCAACATGGCAACGCACCGTTCTCTGCCTTCTTTTATGTCAGCTATGGCCTGCTCTTGAATGGCATTTTAGAAGACATGGAAGCGGCAGAGCGGGCTGGCAAGCTAGCGTTAGCGGTAATCGAAAAACTCAATGCCAAGGAGGTTGAATGTAGAATCCGCGTCATATTGGGGGCATTTGTTCTGCATGGAACTACTCATTTGCAAATGTCAGTGCCAGTTCTACGGGAAAGCTACCAAATTGGATTAGATACCGGAGATTTGGAATTTGCGGGTTATGGCGCATTTCATAGCTGCAAAATTGCCTACTTCAGCGGTCAGGAACTCTTAACGCTGGAGCGAGACATCCACGCCTACAGCCAGATGCCGAAGCATCTCAAGCAGATTCAGACGTTTAACTGCTTTCAAATACTCAGACAGGCGGTTTTAAAACTGTTGGGCAATGCTCACAATTCCCAGCTTTTGGTGGGCGATATGTGCGACGAGGCGCAGTTCCTACCCCAGTTGTTGGCAGCCAACGATCTGCAGGGGCTTCATTTCTTCTATCTCCATAAATTGATTCTTGGCTATCTGTTTGATGACACGGCGCAATCCCTGTCAGAGATTGCGACTGAGGGCAGACAGTATTTAGCAGCAGGGGCAGGTATTGTTACGGTGCCAATCTTTTACTTCTATGATTCTCTTGCTGCTTTAACTGGAGATTGTAGTGGGGATTCTGATTTGACCGATCGCTTGCAACGGGTAGCAGAAAATCAGACAAAGTTGCAGAAGCGGGCACACCATGCACCGATGAACTACTTGCACAAGTGGCATTTGGTGGAGGCCCAAAAGCATCGAGTGTTAGGTGAAAAAGCCTCAGCGATCGACTTGTACGATCGCGCTATTGCTCTTGCTAAAGAACACGGTTATATCCAAGAAGAAGCACTTGCCAACGAACTAGCCGCCAAATTCTACCTCGACTGGGGCAAAGAGCTCATAGCTCAGTCATACATCACCCAAGCCTACTATGCCTATGCTCGTTGGGGTGCTAAAGCTAAAGTTGCCGACTTGGAAAGGCGCTATCCCCAACTGCTGGCTCCCATATTACAGCAAACCCGTTCTCCCCTCTCCACTAATGAAACCATCTTCGCCTTGGGGAGTCTCACTTCCACAATTGGAGCAACTTCTAGCAGTAGTAGTGTCTCTCTCGCTTTAGATTTAGCTGCAATTCTCAAAGCTTCTCAAACTATTGCAGGTGAAATCGAATTTGAAAAACTGCTTTCATCGTTACTTTCGATCCTCATCGAAAATGCGGGAGCCAATAAATGCGTGTTAATGCTGTTGCGAGACCAACGCTTGCTGATTAAAGGGTCAATTACTGTGGGAACGGAACCAGTCGTATTGCAACGCCTTCCCATTGAAGAGTGCCAAGACATTCCCCACAAACTAATTTACAAAGTCAAGCACGAGCGGCGAACTGCTGTGCTGATTGATGCTAGTGCCGATCCGACTTTAGCTAATGACCCGTATATTATTCGTCAGCAGCCTTCTAGTATCTTGTGCAGCCCGATTTTGCATCAGGGCAAGTTGTTGGGCATTTTATATCTAGAAAATACTTTAGTAACGGGGGCGTTTACGAGCGATCGCGTCGAACTCCTCAACATACTTTGCGCTCAAGCTGCTATCTCACTAGAAAATGCCCGACTCTATCAGGAAGCCCAACAAATGCTGGCAGAACTCAGTGCCAGCAAAGCCCGCTTTCAGAAGCTGGTGGATAATGTGCCTGGGATGATTTACCAGATCCGTCTGGATCTCGATGGTTCTGTTTCAATTCCCTACGTTAGTCCAGGCTGCGCCGATCTATATGAAGTACCACCTGAAGAGTTCTTGACAGGAATCAGAGACTTTCGGATGCTGGAGTATCCCGACGATCGCCCAGCCATGACCCAGGCGTTCGTCCATTCTGCCCAGACTCTCATGCCATTTGAGCAGCAATGGCGTATTATTACGACCTCTGGCACTGTGAAATGGGTGCAGGCGGTATCACGACCAGAACGGCAAGCCGACGGTTCGATTATCTGGGATGGCGTGACGATCGATATTAGCGATCGCACGCTTGCAGAGAAATCTCTCAGACTCACTCAGTTTGCCATCGATCGTTCCAGCGTGCCGGTCTGGTGGGTTAAACCGAGTGGACAGATTTCTTATGTTAATGATGCCGCCTGCCGCGATCTCGGCTATTCCCGAATCGAGATTTTGCAAAAACACGTTTGGGACTTCAACCCCGATCTTTCGTCAGAAGCTTGGAAAAAGCATTGGCAGGAGGTTAAAGAGCAGGGTTCCTGTGTCTTGGAAACTTACAATTTCAACAAATCAGGGCATTGCTATCCGGTAGAAGTAACAGTTAACTACCTTGAACTCGACGGCGAAGAGTACAACTGTACGTTTGTGAAAAATATTAGCGATCGCAAACTTGCAGAAGCACAACTTCGAGCATCCCAACAACGACTCCAGCTATTGGTTCAACAAACTCCACTAGCAGTGATAGAGTGGGATACCAATTTTCAGGTTACTGACTGGAACCTAGCAGCAGAAAGAATCTTTGGCTACACCAAGAAGGAAGCTTTGGGGCGTAAATTCACATTCATTATTCCTCAAAGCATTCAAGCAGAAATGGAGCTAGTTAGCATCGATATCATATCGCAGCAGGGCGGTAATTACAGTATCAATGAAAATGTTACCAAGGATGGCAAAACTATTATTTGTGCTTGGTATAACAATCCGCTTGTGAATGCCAAGGGCGAGTTAATTGGAGTTGTTTCCTTGGCAGATGATATTACCGAGCGCCAACTAGCCGAAGCGGTCATCCTTCAAAAATCTCAAGAATTAGAGGAAGCCTTACATGACTTGCAGCAAACCCAATTGCAAATGATTCAAAGTGAAAAAATGTCAGCGTTGGGTAACTTAGTTGCTGGTGTCGCTCACGAAATCAATAACCCCGTTGGCTTCCTAACTGGCAATTTGAGTGAAGCCAAATCCACAGTTCAAGACTTAGTGGAGCATCTCAATCTCTATCGCGAGCGCGCACCAGAAACAGAGATTGCAGACCATGCCGAAGATATCGATTTAGATTATATCATCGAAGACTTGCCCAAAATGATTGATTCGATGCAATTGGGCTGCGATCGCATCAAAGGTATCAGCACTAGCCTTCGCACGTTTTCTAGAGCTGACAAAGACTACAAAGTTGCTTTTAACATCCACGAGGGCATCGATAGCACGACCTTAATTCTCAAATATCGATTGAAAGCCAACGATGAGCGGCCTGCCATTGAAGTAGTGAAAGATTACGGCAATATTCCGGCGATAGAATGCTTCCCCGGACAGCTTAACCAGGTGTTTATGAACATTTTCGCCAATGCAATCGATGCGTTGGATGAATCAAATACTGGTCGAAGTTTTGCGGAAATTCAGGCGAATCCCAACCGCATTACAATTACTACTTCAAGAGAAAATCATCAGGTCAAAATTGTCATTGCTGATAATGGTCAGGGGATGGATGAATCAGTCAAACAAAAAATATTTGATCATTTGTTTACTACGAAAGTTGTCGGTAAAGGTACGGGATTGGGATTGGCGATCGCACGTCAAATTATCGTCGAAAAACATGGCGGTTCCCTGAACGTCAACTCTATAATGGGAACTGGAACTGAATTTATCATCACCTTGCCAACTAAATCCGAACAAAAAAGTTAATTTTATGCCAGCATTCAGACTCATTTAACAACCACTGACTCATCAATTATCAAACAGCAACAGCCATGAATAACTCTAAGACAAACAACAACCATCATCCAACTGTTCAAATTCCCAACTATCAAATTATCGAACCAGTTTATTCAGGAAGTCGAACCTTGGTATATCGGGCTATCCGTACCAACGATCGACTACCTGTCGTCATCAAGCTGCTAAAAAATGACGATCCTACCTTTAGCGAACTGGTACAGTTTCGCAATCAATACACCATTGCCAAAAATCTTAACTCACCTCATATCGTACAAACTTATAGCTTGGAACCATATCAAAATGGCTATGCGTTAGTGATGGAAGATTTCGGGGGAATTTCTCTTCACGAAGAGGCGATTAAAGGGAAGAACTTACTATCTTTGAGAGAGTTTTTGTCAATCGCGATCGCCATCTGCAACACCTTAGATATACTGTACCGCGAGCGCATCATTCATAAAGACATCAAACCCAGTAATATCTTAATTAATCCCGAAACCAAACAAGTCAAATTAATTGACTTCAGCATTGCTTCCTTGTTACCGCAAGAAACCCAAACACTAATTAATCCCAATGTGTTAGAAGGGACACTAGCTTACAGTTCTCCCGAACAAACTGGTCGAATGAATCGGGGGATTGACTATCGGACAGATTTTTATTCTTTGGGTGTGACTTTCTTTGAATTACTCGCAGGAAAGTTACCTTTTGAATCCAATGACCCAATGGAATTAGTCCATTCTCATATTGCCAAACAACCAGCACTTTTAGAAGGAAGTCGGGAAGAAAAAATACCGCAAGTGGTGGCAGATATAGTGATGAAATTGATGGCGAAAAATGCGGAAGACCGATATCAAAGTACCTTGGGGCTGAAATTTGATTTAGAAAAATGTTTGCATCAGCTACAAGAAACTGGTGAGATTAATGATTTTCCCATTGCTCAAAGAGATGTGAGCGATCGCTTCATCATCCCTGACAAACTCTACGGAAGAGAAACCGAAGTAGAAACTTTACTGCAAGCATTCGATCGAGTCAGTCTTGGTACAACAGAAATGATGTTAGTTGCTGGGTTTTCCGGAATTGGAAAAACCGCCGTCGTCAACGAAGTTCATAAACCAATTGTTCGCCAACGCGGTTATTTTATCAAAGGAAAATACGACCAATTTCAACGCAATATTCCCTTCTCTGCTTTTGTACAAGCATTTCGCGATTTAATGGGGCAATTGTTAACCGAAAGTGATGTCCAACTAGAGCAATGGAAAAATCAAATATTAGAGGCTGTGGGAGACAATGGTCAGGTAATTATTGAAGTCATTCCCGAATTAGAAAAAATCATTGGCGAACAACCACCAGCAGTGGAATTATCAGGAACGGCAGCCCAAAATCGCTTTAATTTATTGTTTCAAAAATTTACCCAAGTCTTTACTAGCGCGGAACATCCATTAGTGATGTTTTTAGATGATTTACAATGGGCTGATTCAGCATCATTAAAGTTGATGCAGCTATTAATGGCTGATATCGGTCATCTTTTCATCATTGGTGCTTATCGAGATAACGAAGTCAATCCAGCCCATCCATTAATGCTGACTTTGAGCGAAATTCAAAAAAAACAAGCAACCATTAACACTATTACTTTAACACCCCTAAGTCAATCCCTAATCAATCAATTAGTCTCTGATACCCTAAAAAGTACAGAAAATTTGGCATTACCCCTTTCACAATTAGTCTATCAAAAAACTAAAGGCAACCCATTTTTTGCCACCCAATTTCTCAAAGCCCTACACGAAGAAAATATCATTCAATTTAACTTGGAGTTAGGCTGTTGGCAATGCGATTTGTCCAAAATTAATCAACAAGCCTTGACCGATGATGTTGTAGAATTTATGGCGTTGCAGTTAGAGAAGTTACCCTTAGCAACCCAGAATATTCTGAAGTTAGCCGCTTGTATTGGCAATCAGTTCGATTTAACAACATTAGCAATTGTTTCAGAACACTCAGAAGTAGAAACCGCAGCTAATTTATGGAAAGCATTGCAAGAAGGTTTGATTTTACCAATTGGTGATGTTTATAAATTTTATGTAGGGGCAGAAAGTCAAGCCGTTACGCCAGAAAAGTCTCAAAATGTTACCTACAAATTTTTACACGATCGCGTTCAACAATCCGCCTATTCCCTAATTCCCAACGACCAAAAACAGGCGACTCATTACCAAATCGGAAAACTACTGCTGCAACAGATTTCCACACAAGCTAGAGTTGACCGTATTTTTGAAATCGTCAATCAATTAAATCACGGAACTGTTTTAATTACCCAACCAACAGAACGAGAAGAATTAGCCCAACTCAATTTAATTGCCTGTCGCAAAGCCAAAAGTTCAACCGCCTATCAAGCAGCGCGTGAATATGTCACAGTGGGATTGTCTTTGTTGGAGAAAAATACTTGGCAGCAGCAGTATGAAATGACTCTCGCCTTATATGAATTAGCTGCGGAAGTAGCGATGCTAAACGGTAACTTTGAGGCAATGGAACAGTTCATTGATATTGTCATTCAACAGGCACGCTCCTTACCTGAAAAAGTAAATGTTTACTGTATTAGAATTCAATCTCATATTTCCCAAAATAAACTGACATCAGCGATCGCGATCGCCCAACCAGTCTTACAACAGCTTGGTGTCACCTTTCCTGAAACACCGACACCATCAGATCTTCAACAGGAAATCCAAGAGATTGAGGAACTTATTGGAAATAGGGAAATTGCCGATTTGGTTAACTTGCCTGAGATGAGGGATGTGGAAAAACTCGGTACTATTAAGATTGCCAATATCATCAGCCCAGCAGCTTACTTCACTGGCTCTGCGCTGTTCCCATTGCTGAATACTTTGTCGGTTAAACTTTCCATTCAGTACGGTAACACATCGATTTCTGCTTTCGGCTATACGAACTATGGCAATATTCTCTGCAATTTCTTCCAAGCCATAGATACAGGATCGCAGTTTGGTTCCCTGGCACTCCAGATTATTTCAAAACTAGATGCCAAAGCAAGTAAAACAGATGTTTTACTTACTTTGGGGTTATTTGTTGTACACCGCAACTCTCACATTCAAGAAACACTACCCCTGTTGCAAGAAGGTTACACCACTGCCATAGAATTTGGGAACTTGTTATTTGCTGGGTACAATGGCCACAGTTTTTGTCTCAATTCTTTTTGGTGCAGTCAATCCCTGGCTACCTTAGAGCAGGATATTTGCGCCTACTGCCATAGTTTGATGCAATTAAATCAATTGACAACTGCAAATTATTGCCGGATTTATTGGCAACCTGTTTTAAATTTGCTAGGTCTTGCAGAACATACCACCCTTTTGTCTGGGAAAGCCCTTGAAGAAACGGAATTTCTCCAGCAGCTACAATCTGCCAATGATAAGTATGGATTGTATATTTTCCATTTGTATAAACTGATGCTTTGTTTCTTGTTTGGAGAAATTGAGCCAGCGAAAAATCATGCTATTGAGGTCAGGCGCTATTTTATGGCTGGTGCGGGATTAGTCAGCGAACCAGTATTTTATCTTTATGATTCTCTGTTAACTCTGGCACAATTGAATCCAGAGGTAGAGGAAACAGCAGAAGCATTGCAGGGTGTAATAGAAAACCAAACCAAGTTACAACAATGGGCGGATCATGCTCCCATGAATTATCAACATAAGGTCGATATCATAGAGGCGGAAAGATGTCGAGTATTAGGACAAAAAGCTAAAGCAATTGAGTTTTACGACCAGGCGATTTCTGGAGCCAAAGCCAACCAATATACCCAAGAAGAAGCACTTGCCAACGAACTAGCTGCTAAATTCTACTTAGATTGGGGGAAAGAAAAAGTTGCACAATCTTACATGATTGAAGCCTATTACTGTTATTCCCGTTGGGATGCCAAGGCTAAACTAGCTTATTTAGAACACCACTATCAACAACTACTGAAAGCTATTCTCCAACCTGCTAACTTTGTCATCACATCTGGGACAACCATCAACCCTACCCGGATGGAAAGCCTAACTAGCGTCAGTAGTAGCGAGAATTTATGGTTAGATTTTCCAGCAGTAATGATGGCGGCACAAGCCATTTCACAAGAAATTGAATTAGAGAAACTGTTAGCCACTTTGATGCAGATTACGCTTGCGAATGGGGGAGCACAAATCGGTTGTTTAGTGCTGCGCCAAGACCGACAATGGTTAGTCGTCGCTCAAGCCGCACAAAAGCAGACAAAAATATTAGAAATTCCTCTGGAAGAATATCAAGAAATTCCTCAGAGTTTGATTTATGCGGTGGCACGAACTCAAGCGACGGCTGTTTTTGACAACTTAAGTACAGCCGACAAATTTGCAGGCGATCGCTATATTATCGCTCATCAACCTAAATCAGTTTTATGTACTCCAATTATTCGCCAAGGAAAACTCGTCGGTATTGTGTACTTAGAAAATAACTTAACAGTGGGAGCATTTACTAATGAGCGAGTAGAAATTATCCAGATGCTCGCAGCTCAAGCAGCGATCTCTATTGATAATGCTCGTTTATATAAACAAATAGAGAACTATTCCCAAAGATTAGAAGCCGAAGTAGCGCAAAAAACGGAAGATTTAAGCCAAAAAGCTTTTGATTTAGAGCAAGCATTTAAAAACTTACAACAAACCCAAGCACAATTAATTCAGAGCGAAAAAATGTCATCTCTCGGTCAACTGGTAGCTGGGATTGCTCACGAAATCAACAATCCAGTAACATTTATTCGTGGTAATGTTGCACATATAGAGGATTATGTCAAAGATTTGCTTGTTTTACTTAATATTTATCAACAAGAGTATCCTGAACCCAGTAAAGTAATTCAAGCGAAAATAAAAGAAATGGATTTAGAATTTATCTGGGAAGATTCAATTAAAATTCTGGAATCTATGAAAGCAGGGAGCGATCGCATTAGCCAAATTATCCTGAGTTTGCGTAACTTTTCCCGCTTAGATGAAGCCGACATGAAAGCAGTAGATTTACATACCGGAATTGAAAGCACTTTGCTAATTTTACAAACTCGCTTAAGACTGAGCGATGGCAAATCAGAAATACAAGTTATTAAAGAGTATGGAAATCTGCCCAATGTAATTTGTTATGCTAGTGAGATCAATCAAGTATTTCTGAGTATTATCAGTAACGCTATTGATGCTCTTCAATCAATTAAGAAAACAGATAAAAACCCTGCAATCAGGATTCAGACTGAATTCATTAAAAAAGACAGGGTTAGAATTAAAATCACTGATAATGGTGCCGGTATCCCGGCGAATATTCAATCCCGAATATTCGATCCATTTTTTACAACTAAACCAGTGGGTAGCGGTACAGGTTTGGGTTTATCTGTTAGCTATGGAATTGTCAAAAAACATGGCGGTAAATTAACCTGTAATTCTAGAGTTGGAGATGGTACAGAGTTAGCGATCGAGATTCCCATCAGCTATATTAGAGCATAAAGAAGCATCTTACTGCTACGCCCGTTGGGAGATCAAACAAAAGATATTCGATCATTTATTGAGGACGAAAGCAGTGGGGAAAGGAACGGGATTGGGATTGGCGATCGCACGTCAAATTATCGTTGAAAAACATGGCGGTTCCCTGAACGTCAACTCTATAATGGGAACAGGAACTGAATTTATCATCACCTTGCCAACTAAATCCGAACAAAAAAGTTAATTTTATGCCAGCATTCAGACTCATTTAACAACAACTGACTCATCAATTATCAAACAGCCACAGTCATGAATAGCTCTAACACAAAGAACAACAATCATCCAACTGTTCAAATTCCCAACTATCAAATTATCGAACCAGTTTATTCAGGAAGTCGCACCTTGGTATATCGGGCTATCCGTACCAACGATCGACTACCTGTCGTCATCAAACTGCTGAAAAACGACTATCCTACCTTTAGCGAACTGGTACAGTTTCGCAATCAATATACCATTGCTAAAAACCTTTGTCAACCTGGAATCATCAAAACTTATAGTCTCGAACCCTATCGAAATGGCTATGCGTTAGTAATGGAAGACTTTGGGGGTATTTCGCTTCACGAATGGGCGATTAAAGGGAAGAACGCACTATCTTTGAGAGAGTTTTTGTCAATCGCGATCGCACTGTGCAATACCTTAGATATATTGTATCGCGAGCGCATGATTCACAAAGACATTAAACCCAGCAATATCTTAATTAATCCTGAAACCAAACAAGTCAAATTAATCGACTTCAGCATTGCATCTTTGCTACCGCGAGAAACCCAAACACTAATCAATCCCAATGTCTTAGAAGGAACACTAGCTTATATTTCCCCAGAACAAACGGGTCGAATGAATCGGGGGATTGACTATCGAACAGACTTCTATTCTCTCGGCGTAACTTTATACAAATTACTCACAAAAGAGTTACCTTTTCAATCAAACAATCCAATGGAATTGGTGCACTGCCATATTGCGAAAGCCTCGCCTTTAGTACATGAAATCACTGATAAAATTCCCTCTGTACTATCAGAAATAGTCACCAAAATGATGGCAAAAAATGCCGAAGAAAGATATCAGAGTGCGTTGGGGATAAAGTTTGATTTAGAAAATTGTTTAACTCAGTTACAAGTTACGGGTTCAATTGAGAGCTTTGAGATTGCACAGAGGGATGTATGCGATCGCTTCCTCATCCCCGACAAACTCTATGGACGAGAAACCGAAGTAAAAACCCTACTCCAAGCCTTTGAGCGAGTCAGTCTGGGTGCAGCAGAAATGATGCTAGTAGCTGGGTTTTCTGGAATTGGAAAAACAGCCGTTGTCAACGAAGTGCATAAACCAATTGTGCGCCAACGCGGTTATTTCATTAAAGGCAAATACGATCAATTTCAGCGCAACATTCCCTTCAGTGCTTTTGTGCAAGCATTCCGAGATTTAATCGGGCAGTTATTAACAGAAAGCGAGACTCAAATTCAGCACTGGAAAAGCCAAATATTATCAGCAGTTGGAGAAAATGGACAAGTCATTATTGAAGTCATTCCCGAACTAGAAAAAATTATTGGTCAGCAATCACCCGCACCAGAATTATCAGGAACAGCAGCCCAAAATCGCTTTAATTTATTGTTTCAAAAATTCACCCAAGTCTTTACCAGTGCTGAACATCCATTGGTGATGTTTTTAGATGATTTGCAATGGGCAGATTCAGCATCGCTGAAGTTAATGGAGCTATTAATGGCTGATACAAGTTATCTTTTATTAATTGGTGCATACCGCGATAACGAAGTTAATCCAGCACATCCATTAATCTTGACCTTGAGTGAAATTCAAAAAAACCAAGCAACGATTAATACGATTACTTTAGCGCCATTGAGTCAAGTCAAAGTCAATCAATTAGTGGCTGACACACTGAAATGTCCAGAAACTTTGGCATTACCTCTTTCTCAATTAATCTCTCAAAAAACTCAAGGAAATCCATTTTTCGCTACCCAGTTTCTCAAAGCATTACATCAAGATCGACTGATTCAATTCACCCCCCCAACCCACTCTTACCAAGGGGGCGCTACAGGGGGGTGGCAATGTGACATTGCACAAGTGAATCAGCAAGCAGTTACAGATGACGTTGTGGTCTTTATGGGTTTTCAATTGCGAAAACTACCGCCATCAACTCAACAGATATTGCAGTTAGCAGCTTGTATTGGCAATCAGTTTGATTTAGCAACTTTGGCAATTGTTGCAGAAAAATCAGAAATTGAAACGTCGGCGGATTTATGGAAAGCATTACAAGAAGGGTTGATTTTGCCGCTGAGCGATGTTTATAAGTTTTATCAGGGAGAAGAAAATGAGAGATTGGTAGTGTCAAATGAAAATACTACTAAACAAATAGCCAAGTATAGATTTTTACATGACCGAGTACAACAAGCAGCTTATTCCCTGATTCCCGACAAACAGAAAACAGCAACTCATCTCAAAATTGGCAGGTTACTTCAACAAAAATTATCCCAGCTAGAGCAAGAAGAAAAACTGTTCGATCTGGTCGGGCATTTGAATTTAGGAATTGAGTTAATTATTCAACCGCAACAACGAGAAGCCTTAGCTCAACTTAACTTAAAAGCGGGACAGAAAGCTAGAAATTCTACAGCATACACTGCGGCAAGAGTCTATCTGCAAACAGGGATTGAGTTACTGACAGCTAACTGCTGGCAAAGTCAGTATAAATTGACTCTGAGCCTCTATATTGCTGCTACCGAAGCCGCTTATTTGAATGCCGATATAGACAGCATGGAACAGATGGCTGCACTGGTGTTACAAAAAGCTGAGACGATTTTAGACAAAGTTAAAATTTACGAAATTCAAATCATGGCACTGACTGCCCAGAGTCAGATGTTAGAAGCTATTGCAGTGGCCAGAGATGCCTTGGGGCAATTGGGAGTTGAATTCCCGATTGCACCTGATGAAGCCAAAATTAGCCAAGTGCTACAGACTCTTGCAGGCCAACTAAGCAATAGACGGATTGAAGAACTAATCGATCTCCCGATCGTGAGCGATCCTCAGACTCAGGCCGCCATGCAAATGTTAGGAATGTTATTTGCACCTATTATCCAGGGAATGCCGGGATTACTGCCTATACTGAGCGCGACGATGGTGAGTTTATCCCTCCAGTTTGGGAATTCGCCTGCATCAACAGTGGGGTATGTGATTTATGGTCTGGTACTGTGTGGTTTTTTGGGAGAAGTGGAAACAGGCTATCGCTTTGGGCGATTGGCACTGAATTTGATTGACCGATTTAATGTGCGGGAATTCAAGAGCAAGGTTCTACTTCTATTTGGGTCTTTTATCCAACATCGTCAGGAAGCTGTGAGGGCAACGATGCTGACGGGTAAAGATGGCTATGCGACTGGTATAGAAACTGGCGATTTTTTCAACGCTGGCTATAGCATCGGCATTTACTTAAATGCCAAACTTTTTGGTGGGGTAGAACTAGACACTTGGGAACCTGAGATTGCAGTTTACAGGGGCGTTCTGGCAGAGGTAAAGCAATATTCTGCAAAGACTTATTTGGATATAAAACAGCAGGCGATACAAAACTTGAGGGAAACTCGTATTCTGTCGGATTGCTTAATTGGTGATGCCTATGATGAAACGGTGATGATTCCTAAGCACCATCAGGACAACGATCTCACAGCGATCGCTATTGCTTACTTCTACAAATTTTTCCTGGCCTACTGTTTTGGCAATTACACGGCTGCCCTAGACCATAGCGCTCAAGTCAAACAGCATTTAATGGCAATATCAGGCTTGATTTTTATTCCCATTTTCCATTTCTATACAGCTCTGATGCATTTGGCACTCTTCCCCAGGCAGCCAGAAATTGAGCAAGCCGAACTTCTCGCTTTGGTGGAAACCCATCAAACTATTTTGCATCAATGGGCGCAGAATGCTCCCATGAATCATCAGCATAAATGGTATTTAGTTGAGGCCCAAAAGTATCGGGTTTTAGGCAATAAAGCCGAAGCAATTGAACATTACGATCGCGCCATTTCAGGAGCCAAAGCCAACGAATACATCCAAGAAGAAGCACTAGCCAATGAACTAGCCGCCAAATTTTACCTCGACTGGGGTAAAGTGCGCATTGCCCAGGAATACATGACGAACGCCTACTATGGCTATGCTCGTTGGGGCGCTAAAGCCAAAGTCGCCGACTTGGAGCGATGCTATCGGCAACTTCTCGCCCCCATCCTCCAGCAAACCCGTTCTCCCTTCTCCCCTCACGAAACTATCTTCTCATTGGGGAGTAGCTCCACCAGTTCTCCCAGTTCCAGCAGTAGCAGCGTCTCTGTAGCTTTAGATTTAGCCGCCATTCTCAAAGCTTCCCAAACTATCTCAGGTGAAATCGAATTTGAAAAACTACTCTCGGCATTGCTGCATATTGTCATCGAAAATGCGGGGGCTGATAAATGCGTCTTCATGCTCTTGCGAGACAATCGCCTGTTGATCGAGGGGTCAATTATCGAGGGTGCGGAGCCAGTCGTGTTGCAGCGCCTTGCCATTGAGGACTCTCAGGATATTCCCCTGAAGCTGATTTACAAAGTCAAGCACAACAGGCAGACCGCTGTGCTGCTGGATGCGAGTGCCGATCCGACCTTAGCCAATGACCCGTATATCATTCGTCAGCAGCCGTATAGTATCTTGTGCAGCCCGATTTTGCATCAGGGCAAGTTGATGGGCATTTTATATCTAGAAAATAATTTAGCGAGGGGGGCATTTACAAGCGATCGCGTCGAACTGCTCAATTTACTCTGCGCTCAGGCGGCTATTTCCCTAGAAAATGCTCGACTTTATAAACAGTCACAAACCTATTCCCAACAGCTAGAGCACTCGCTCGAAAACTTGAGTGCGAGCAACTCTCGCTTTGAGAAACTTGTAGATCGCGTTCCTGGCGTTGTTTATCAAGCCCGCTCGACTGCCGATGGGGTCAGATATATCACCTACGTCAGTGCCGAGTGTTACGACTTGTTTGAATTTACGCCAGAGCAAGCGATCGCTAATATGCAGTTTCTTATAGAATCGGTCCATCCAGAGGATGCTGCTAGTTACCAACAGTCCGTTACTGACTCGATACAAACCCTAACTGCTTTGGATTGGTCAGGGCGAATTGTGACACCATCGGGAATTCTCAAGTGGATTCACATCGAAACTCGCATCGAACAACAGGTGGATGGAACTTTGATTTGGGATGGATTGGTGTTAGATATTAGCGATCGCAAACGTGCCGAAGCCGCCATCATTCAAAAATCTCAAGAATTAGAGCAAGCCTTACAAAACTTGCAGCAAACCCAATTGCAAATGATTCAAAGCGAAAAAATGTCAGCATTGGGAAACTTAGTTGCTGGGGTTGCTCACGAAATCAACAACCCTGTTGGCTTCCTAACTGGCAATATTACCCCTGCCTTAGATTACATTAAGGATTTGTTTGGATTAATCGATCTAGTGCAACAAAAATATCCTCAACTAGAGCCAGAGATTCAAGAAGAAATCGAAACCATTGAGCTTGACTATATCCGGGAAGACTTACCTCGGTTAGTTGAGTCGATGCGAGAAGGTGTGAAGCGGATTCAAGACATTAGTGTTAGTCTGCGGACCTTCTCGCGTGCGGATAGCGATCGCCCGGTTGCCTGTAATATTCACGAGGGCATTGATAGCACGATTATGATCCTCAAACATCGTCTGAAAGCCAACGACACTCGCCCCGAAATCAAAGTAATTAAGGAATATAGCGCTCTACCCAAAATCGAATGCTATGCTGGACAATTAAATCAGGTATTCATGAATATTTTGGGAAATGCGATCGATGCTTTGGATGACTTCAATATTGGACGGAGCTATGCAGAGATTAAAGCCAATCCCAATCAAATTATCGTCAAAATAGAATTATCTGGCGATAGAAAACAGGTGGTAATTCGGATTAAAGACAATGGTATTGGCATGAGTGAAGCGGTGCGGGAGCAAGTTTTTGATAATTTATTTACGACTAAGAGTGTGGGTCAAGGAACGGGTTTGGGATTAGCGATCGCGCGTCAAATTGTGGAAGAAACTCACGGTGGAAAATTGAACTGTGCTTCTCTACTGGGAAAAGGAGCAGAGTTTATCATTACCTTACCAACTAAAGCCGAACAAACAAGTTAATTCAACCTAGGAGTCAGGCTCATTTAAGCAACCACTCACTCATCAATCATCAAATAACAATCACCATGAATAACTCCGAGAAAACTACCGACATTCAGACAAATATTCAAATTCTCGACTATCAAATTATCGAAAGAGTTTATTCAGGAAGTCGCACCTTAGTTTATCGGGCAGTCCGTACATCAGACCAATTACCTGTCGTCATCAAACTGCTGAAAAATGACTATCCCACCTTTAGCGAACTGGTGCAGTTTCGCAATCAGTACACCATTGCTAAAAATCTCAACTCACCCTTAATTATCCAAACTTATAGCCTGTCACCCTATCACAATGGTTATGCGTTAGTAATGGAAGACTTTGGGGGGATTTCTCTTCAGGAATGGGGAGTGAAAAGGAAAAATCTACCCTCTTTGAGAGAGTTTTTAGAAATGGCGATCGCACTCTGCAATACCTTAGATATATTGTATCGCGAGCGCATCATTCACAAAGACATCAAACCCAGCAATATCTTAATTAATCCCGAAACTAAACAAGTCAAATTAATTGACTTTAGTATCGCATCGCTATTACCAAGAGAAACACAAACACTCATCAATCCTAATGTGTTAGAAGGGACACTAGCTTACATTTCTCCAGAACAAACAGGCAGAATGAATCGGGGGATTGACTATCGGACTGATTTTTATTCTCTAGGCGTAACTTTATACGAATTACTGACAGGGAAATTACCTTTTCAATCACATGACCTGATGGAGTTAGTACATGGTCATATTGCCAAAGCAGCACCCTTAGTACAGGAAATTAACCCACAAATTCCGTCTGTACTCTCAGATATTGTCAACAAATTGATGGCAAAGAATGCCGAATCCAGATATCAAAGTGCTTTGGGACTGAAATACGATTTAGAAAAGTGTTTAGATCGACTACAAGAAACCGGTAGGATTGAGAGCTTTGAGATTGCACAGAGGGATGTATGCGATCGCTTTCTCATCCCCGACAAACTCTATGGACGAGAAACCGAAGTAAAAGCCCTACTCCAAGCCTTTGAGCGAGTCAGTCAAGGAGCCACAGAAATGATGCTAGTCGCTGGTTTTTCGGGGATTGGAAAAACAGCAGTTGTCAACGAAGTGCATAAACCAATTGTGCGCCAACGCGGTTATTTCATTAAAGGCAAATACGATCAATTTCAGCGCAACATTCCTTTGAGTGCATTTGTGCAAGCATTCCGGGATTTAATGGGGCAATTGTTAACCGAAAGCGAGGCTCAAATCCAAGAATGGAAAAATAAGATATTATCAGCAGTTGGAGAAAATGGACAGGTAATTATTGAAGTCATCCCCGAATTATCAAGAATCATCGGTCAACAACCACCGACTCCAGAATTATCAGGAACAGCAGCCCAAAATCGATTTAATTTATTATTTCAAAAATTTACCAAAGTTTTTGCCAGTGCTGAACATCCCTTAGTCATATTTTTAGATGACTTGCAATGGGCAGATTCGGCATCTCTGAACTTAATGCAGATATTAATGGCTGATACAAGTCATCTTTTTATTATTGGAGCCTATCGCGATAACGAAGTTAATCCGGGACATCCCTTAATGTTGACCTTGGGCGAGATGCAAAAAACACTCTTCACAATTAATACGATTACCTTAACACCCTTGAGTCAATTACAAGTCAATCAATTAGTAGCTGATACGTTAAAATGTTCCGCAAAGTTAGCATTGCCCCTGACTCAATTAGTTTTCCAGAAAACTCAAGGAAATCCTTTTTTTACGACACAGTTTCTCAAAGCATTGTATCAAGATGGATTCATTCAATTTGATTTTGAGTTGGGTGCTTGGCAATGCGATATTGCTCAGGTACGTCGGCAAGCACTGACCTCGGATGTGGTGGAGTTTATGGCATTACAATTGCAAAAATTGCCAGCCGAAACTCAAGAAGTGTTAAAATTAGCAGCTTGTATTGGCAATCAATTCGATCTGACAACTTTAGGAATTGTTTGGGAACACTCAGAGGTAGAAACGGCGGCAAGTTTATGGAAAGCCTTACAAGAATGGCTAGTTTTACCGATTAGTGATATTTATAAATTCTATGTTGGGGAAAAAACTCAAGCAGTTTCTCAAGAAAATCAAGAAACTGTTGCCTACAAATTTTTACATGACCGAGTACAACAAGCAAGCTATTCTCTGATTCCCTCAGACCAAAAACAAGCAACTCATCTCAAAATCGGACAATTACTCCAACAAAGCTTATCCGAAATGGAGAAAGAGGAAAAGCTATTTGATATTGTCGGCCATTTGAATTTAGGAATTGAGTTAATGACTCAACCTAGCGATCGCCAAGCATTAGCTCAACTAAATTTACAAGCGGGAGTGAAGGCGAGAAATTCCACAGCTTACGCCGCAGCAAGAGTTTATTTACAAACAGGAATTGAGTTACTGACAGCTAACTGCTGGCAACACCAGTATGAATTAACTTTGAATCTTTATGTTGCATCGGCTGAAGTTGCTTATTTGAATGGTGATTTTGAAGAAATGGAACAGATGGCAGCACTGGTGTTGCGATCGGCTCAAACCATATTAGATCGAGTGAAAATTTATCAGATCCAAATCAGCGCACTGACAGCCCAGAGTCAGATGTTAGAAGCAATATCTGTCGGCAAAAATGCGCTGGTAGAATTGGGGGTTGAGTTCTCATCTGAACCTGATGAAGCCTTGACAGGCAAAGCACTACAAACCCTTGGCGATCGCCTTCAGGGCAAACAGATTTCAGAACTGATTAACCTCCCTGCGATGAGCGACTCAGAGACAATTGCAGCGATGCAACTATTAGCCATGTTGTTTTCAGCGATTTTTGCAGGGTCTCCTGCCTTGCTACCTCTGTATTGCTCCACAATGGTGAGTCTATCTCTCCAATTTGGAAATGCGCCTGCATCAACAATCGGATATGTAGGTTACGGCATGGTGTTGTCTTCTTTTTTAGGAGAAGTAAAAACAGGTTATGACTTTGGGCGACTAGCACTGAGCTTAGTCAATGAGTTGAATGTACGGGAATTTAAGTCCTCAGCTTTACTTTTTTTTGGCGCTTTTCTCCAGCATCGTCAAGAAACACTAAGGTCAGCAATACTAACGCTCAAAGATAGCTATCTAGCGGGGATGGAAACAGGTGATTTCCTCAATGCTGGCTACAGTATCGCTATTTGTTTTTACGATCATCTATTCGGTGGAGTGGCCCTGGACGATTGGGCACTAGAAATAGAAAATTACTGTGTTGTATTAGCAACTCTGAAGCAAGATTCTCCTCTGGCTTACCTAAAGGCAACACAACAGACGGTGCAGAACTTGACAGAAGTTGTCAAGCAACCGGATTTATTAATCGGTACTGCCTACGATGAAACGGTGATGTTTCCTAAGCAGTATCAAAATAACGAACTCACTGTCCTTGCTGTTGTTTATATCTATAAACTGATGCTTGCCTATATTTTTGGCAACTACACCAATGCCCTAGACTACCTTACCCAAGCTAACCGCTATTTGATGGCAGCAACAGGAATGATTCAAATTCCTGTTTTTCATTTCTATGCTGGGTTAACCTACCTGGCACTATGCTCTATGGAGTCAGAAATTGAGCAAGCAAACACTCTGGTCCTGATGGAAATTCATCAAACGAATATTACTCAATGGGCGCATCATGCCCCCATGAATCACCAACATAAAGTTGACTTGATCGAGGCAGAAAAATGCCGAGTTTTAGGACAAAGAGCAGAAGCAATTGAGTTATACGACAAGGCAATTGCTGGAGCCAAAGCCAACGAATATCTCCAGGAGGAAGCCCTTGCCAATGAACTAGCCGCGAAATTTTATATCAACTGGGATAAAGAAAAAATTGCCCAAATCTATATGCAAGAAGCCTACTACTGCTACATTCGTTGGGGAGCAAAAGCTAAAGTCGCCGACTTAGAAAAATGCTATCCCCAACTACTAGCTCCCATCCTCCAGCAAACCCGTTCTCCCCTCTCCCCTCACGAAACTCTCTTCACATTGGGAAGTGTCACCTCCACCTGTTCTCCCATTTCCAGCAGTAGCAGTGTCTCTACTGCTCTAGATTTAGCCGCCATTCTCAAAGCTTCCCAAACTATCTCAGGCGAAATCGAACTGTCCAAACTGCTTTCATCGTTGCTTTCTATTGTCATCGAAAATGCGGGGGCCGATCGATGCGTGTTAATGCTCTTGCGAGACGAACGCCTGCTGATCGAAGGGTCAATTATCGTGGGGACGGAGCCAGTCGTGTTGCAGGGCCTTCCCATTGAGGACTCTCAGGATATTCCCCTGAAGCTAATTTATAAAGTGAAGCATGAAAGGCAAACAGTTGTGCTGCTGGATGCGACGGCCGATCCGACTTTAGCCAATGACCCGTATATCATTCGTCAGCAGCCTCATAGTATCTTGTGCAGCCCGATTTTACATCAAGGTAAGTTGATGGGCATTTTATATCTAGAAAATACTTTAGTAAGGGGGGCATTTACAAGCGATCGCGTCGAACTACTAAATTTATTGTGCACTCAAGCGGCTATTTCTTTGGAAAATGCCCGACTTTATCGAAATTCCCAGAACTATGCACAAGAGTTAACACAATCTTTAGCAAAATTGCAGGCTACTGAAACCCGCTTCCAAAATTTGGCGAATAATATCCCGGGGATGGTGTACCAATTTCGTCTGGAGCCAGATAGTTCAATTTCAACACCCTACGTTAGTTCTGGTTGTTTGGACTTGTATGAGGTAGAGCCAGAATTGGTGATGACAGGAAAGTTTAGTCTTTACGATCTGCATCATCCTGACGATAACTCAGCGATTGGAAAAGCAATCGCTTACTCTGCCCAAAATCTGACACCATTTGAGCAAGAATGGCGTATTATTCTACCTTCTGGAACCGTGAAATGGATTCAATCTGCTGCTAGACCAGAGCGGCTAGCTGATGGATCGATCCTATGGGATGGGGTGGTGATCGATATTAGCGATCGCAAACACATTGAAGCTGAACAAACCCGCCTGTTGGCAATTCTGGAAAGTACATCTGACTTGATTGGCACTGCCGATCCAACTGGTAGAAATCTTTATCTCAACCGGGCCTGGCGGAATCTTTTAGGTTTAGAACATGAGGCATTAGCAAAGGGTACTGAAATCTCTAAATATCACCCGGAGTGGGCGCTAGAGATAATTGGAAATCAGGGATTACCCGAAGCTATCCGCTCTGGAATTTGGATGGGTGAGACGGCAGTTTTTGATGGACATGGAGGGGAAATTCCCGTTTCTCAAGTTGTGCTTGCCCACAAATCGAGTGATGGGGAGTTACAGTATTTTTCTACGATTATGAGAGACATCAGCGATCGCAAACAAGCTGAGTCAGCCATTTTGCAAAAATCTCAAGAACTCCAACAAGCTCTACAATCTTTACAACAAGCCCAATTACAAATCGTCCAAAGTGAGAAAATGTCGGCATTGGGTAACTTAGTTGCTGGCGTTGCCCATGAAATTAATAACCCCGTCGGCTTTATTTGGGGCAATTTGAATGAAGCCAAACGCACAGTTCAAGACTTAGTGGAGCATCTCAATCTCTATGGCGATCGCGCCCCGGAAATAGAGATTGCAGACCATGCCGAAGATATCGATTTAGACTATATTATCGAAGATTTGCCCAAAATGATTGACTCGATGCAACTGGGATGCGATCGCATCAAAGATATCAGCACGACGCTCTGCACGTTTTCCCGAGCTGACAAAGATTACAAAGTTCCTTTTAACATTCACTCTGGACTCGACAGCACGATCTTAATTCTCAAATATCGATTGAAAGCCAACGATGAGCGACCCGCCATTGAAGTAGTGAAAGACTACGGCAATATTCCCGAGATCGAATGCTTCCCCGGACAGCTTAACCAGGTGTTTATGAACATTTTTGCCAATGCGATCGATGCACTGGAAGAATCAAATACTGGTCGAAGTTTTGCAGAAATCAAGGCTAATCCCAACCGCATTACCATTCAAACCTCCTTAGTAGATAACGGCGTGAAAATTAGTATTACTGATAATGGTCGGGGGATGAATGAATCTGTCAAACAAAAAATATTTGACCATTTATTTACGACAAAAGCTGTCGGGAAAGGCACGGGTTTGGGACTGGCGATCGCGCGTCAAATCGTCGTCGAAAAACATAGCGGTTCCCTTCAGGTCAACTCTATAATGGGAACAGAAACTGAATTTATCGTCACCTTACCCACTCACACCTAACAAAAAAGTTAAGACTTTCTCTTCTTCAGATTCATTTAAGCAACCACTAGCTCATCAATTATCAAACAACAATAGCCATGAAAAACTTTGACACAAATAGTGACACTCCTACAAATGTTAAAATTCCCCACTATCAAATTCTCCAAACAGTTTATTCAGGAAGTCGCACCTTGGTATATCGGGCTATCCGTACTTCAGACCAATTACCTGTGGTCATCAAACTGCTGAAAAATGACTATCCCACCTTTAGCGAACTCGTGCAGTTTCGCAATCAATACACCATTGCCAAAAATCTTGACTCACCCCTAATCGTCCAAACCTATAGCCTGGAACCCTATCACAATGGCTATGCCTTAGTCATGGAAGACTTTGGGGGGATTTCTCTGAAAGAATGGGCAATGAAGGGAAATCTACAATCAGTACAGGAGTTTTTAACAATCGCGATCGCACTGTGCAACACCTTATATCTACTCTATCACGAGCGAATTATTCATAAAGACATCAAACCCGCCAATATTTTAATTAATCCTGAAACGAAACAAGTCAAATTAATTGACTTCAGTATTGCCTCTTTGCTACCGCGAGAAACCCAAACCCTCATCAATCCCAATGGGCTGGAAGGGACATTAAGTTATATTTCTCCTGAACAAACTGGACGGATGAATCGGGGGATTGACTATCGGACTGACTTTTATTCTTTAGGTGTCACCTTCTACGAATTACTGACAGGGAAATTACCATTTCAATCAAATGACCTGATGGAGTTAGTACATGGTCATATTGCCAAAGCAGCACCCTTAGTACAGGAAATTAACCCACAAATTCCGGATGTACTCTCAGATATTGTCAACAAATTGATGGCAAAGAATGCCGAATCCAGATATCAAAGTGCTTTGGGACTGAAATATGATTTAGAAAATTGTTTAACTCAGTTACAAGTTACGGGTTCGATTGAGAGCTTTGAGATTGCACAGAGGGATGTATGCGATCGCTTCCTCATCCCCGATCGACTCTATGGACGAGAAACCGAAGTAAAAACGCTACTCCAAGCCTTTGAGCGAGTCACTCTTGTAGCCACAGAAATGATGCTAGTCGCTGGTTTTTCGGGGATTGGAAAAACAGCCGTTGTCAATGAAGTTCATAAACCGATTGTGCGACAACGCGGTTATTTCATTAAAGGCAAATACGACCAATTTCAACGAAATATTCCCTTCTCTGCTTTTGTGCAAGCATTTCGAGATTTGATCGGACAATTGTTAACCGAAAGCGATCTCCAACTAGAGCAATGGAAAAGCCAAATATTAGAAGCGGTGGGAGAAAATGGACAGGTAATTATTGAAGTCATCCCGGAATTAGAAATAATTATTGGTCAACAACCACCGGCTACAGAATTATCAGGAAGTGCGGCACAAAATCGGTTTAATTTATTGTTTCAAAAATTCACCCAAGTCTTTACCAGTGCTGAACATCCATTGGTGATGTTTTTAGATGATTTGCAATGGGCAGATTCAGCATCGCTGAAGTTAATGGAGCTATTAATAGCTGAAACAGGTCATCTTTTATTAATTGGTGCGTACCGCGATAACGAAGTTAATCCAGCACATCCATTAATCTTGACCTTGAGTGAGATTCAAAAAAACCAAGCAACGATTAATACGATTACTTTAGCGCCATTGAGTCAAGTCAAAGTCAATCAATTAGTGGCTGACACACTGAAATGTCCAGAAAGTTTGGCATTACCTCTTTCTCAATTAATCTCTCAAAAAACTCAAGGAAATCCGTTTTTCGCTACCCAGTTTCTCAAAGCATTGCATCAAGAAAATCTCATTCAATTTACCCCCCCAACCCCCCCTTACCAAGGGGGGGCTACGGGGGGGTGGCAATGTGACATTGCACAAGTGACGACTCAAGCAGTTACAGATGACGTGGTTGCTTTTATGGCAGTTCAATTACGAAAACTGCCACAATTAACTCAAAATGTATTGCAGTTAGCGGCTTGTATTGGTAATCAGTTTGATTTAGCAACTTTGGCAATTGTTTCAGAACAATCGGAAATCGAAACGGCTGCGGATTTATGGAAAGCGTTACAAGAAGGGCTAATTTTACCGCTGAGCGATGTTTATAAGTTTTATCAGAGAGAAGAAAATGAGAGATTGGTAGTGTCAAATCAAAATACCAGTCAACAAATAGCCAAATATAGATTTTTACATGACCGAGTACAGCAAGCTGCTTACTCATTGATTCCCAGTCATCAAAAAACAGCAACTCATCTGAAAATCGGACAATTACTTGAACAAAATTTCTCCGAGCTAGAGCTTGAGGAAAAACTGTTTGATATTGTTGGGCATTTAAACCAAGGAATTGAGCTAATAACCCAACCGCAACAACGAGAAGCCTTAGCTCAACTTAACTTAAAAGCGGGACAGAAAGCCAGAAATTCTACAGCATATAGTGCGGCAAGAGTTTATTTGCAAACAGGGATTGAAATACTGACAGCCAACTGCTGGCAAGATCGATATGAATTGACTCTGAATCTCCATGTTGCTGCTACCGAAGCTGCTTATTTGAATGCTGATTTTGATGGCATGGAAAAAATAGCAGCATTGGTGTTACAAAAAGCGGAGACGATTTTAGACAAAATCAAAATTTACCAAATTCAAATCGTCGCCCAGACAGCCCAGGGCAAGATGTTAGAAGCAATTTCAGTCGGAAGAGATGCACTCTTGCAATTGGGGGTTGAACTCCCCATTGCACCTGACGAAGCCAAAATTGCTAAAGCCCTACAAACCGTAGCTAGTCTTCAAGGTGATAGAGGAATTGAGGAATTAGTCGATCTACCTGTAATGAGCGATCGCCACACTCAGGCAGCTATGCAACTCTTAGGATTATTATTTTCATCGATTCTACCGGCAATGCCGGGATTACTGCCCATACTGAGCGCGACGATGGTGAGTTTATCTCTCCAGTTTGGAAATGCACCAGGCTCGACTGTAGGGTATGCGATTCACAGTATGGTGTTGTGTGCTTTTGTGGGAGAAGTGAAAACAGGCTATAGCTTTGGGCGATTAGCAATGAACTTGCTGGATCAATTTAATGTCGGGGAATTCAAGTCTAAAGTTCTACTGCTGTTTTCTGTCTGGGTTCAACATCATCAAGAATCGCTCATGGTAACAACACTGACGATGAAAGATGGCTATGCAACTGGTATAGAAACTGGTGATTTTCTCAACGCTGGCTATAACTCGCTTAATTACTTTATTGCCAAATTTTTTGCGGGGTTAGAACTGGATATTTGGGAACAGGAAATAGCAGATTACAGGGCTGTCTTAGTGCAGATAAAACAACATTCTGCCCTGACTTATTGGGATATGACGCAGCAAACTGTACATAACTTGAAGGAAGCCCGGATTCTGTCAGATTGCTTAGTGGGCAGTGCCTATGATGAAACGGTGATGATTCCTAAGCACCATCAGGAGAAGGATCTTAGTGCGATCGCTCTTGCTTACACTTACAAACTGATGCTGGCATACTTTTCTGGTAACTACACCTCTGCCCTAGAATATAGTACCCAAGCGAAACCGTATTTAATGGCACTATCAGGGATGATTTCTATTCCCATTTTCCATTTCTATACAGCCCTGACGCATTTGGCACTCTTACCCACACAGCCAGAGTCAGAGCAAGGCGAATTTTTGTCTTTGGCCCAAACCCATCAAACCACTTTGCAACAGTGGGCGCAGAATGCTCCCATGAATCATCAGCATAAATGGTATTTAGTTGAGGCTGAACGTCATCGAGTTTTAGGCAATAAAGCCGAAGCAATTGAACATTACGATCGCACCATTTCAGGAGCCAAAGCCAACGAATACATCCAAGAAGAAGCACTGGCCAATGAACTCGCCGCCAAATTTTACCTCGACTGGGGTAAAGTACGCATTGCCCAGGAATACATAACGAACGCCTACTATGGCTATGCTCGTTGGGGCGCTAAAGCCAAAGTCGCCGACTTGGAAACACGCTATCCCCAACTGCTTGCTCCCATCCTCCAACAAACTCGTTCTCCCCTCTCTACTAGCGAAACTATCTTCACCTTGGGAACTGTTACATCCACCAGTTCCGCCACTTCCAGTAGTAGTAGTGTCTCTGTAGCTTTAGATTTAGCTGCAATTCTCAAAGCTTCCCAAACTCTCTCCAGTGAAATCGAACTGTCCAAACTGCTTTCATCGTTGCTTTCGATTGTTGTTGAAAATGCGGGAGCAGATAAGTGTGTGTTAATGCTCTTGCGAGACGAGCGCTTGCTGGTTAAGGGGTCAATAACTGAAAATACAGAGCCAGTTGTGTTGCAGCAGATTCCGGTTGAAGAGAGTCAGGATATTCCCTTAAAGCTAATTTACAAAGTCAAGCATAACCAGCAGACTGTTGTGCTACTTGATGCGATCGCCGATCCGACCTTAGCCAACGATCCGTATATTATTCGTCAGCAGCCTCAGAGTATCTTGTGCAGTCCCATTTTGCATCAAGGTAAATTACTGGGCATTTTATATCTAGAAAATACTTTAGCAAAAGGCGCTTTCACGAGCGATCGCATCGAACTGCTCAATTTACTCTGCGCTCAAGCGGCTATTTCTCTGGAAAATGCCCGACTTTATGAGCAGTCACAAACCTATTCCCAACAGCTAGAGCACTCGCTTGAAAACTTGAGTGCTAGTAACTCTCGCTTCCATAACCTGGTAGACAATGTGCCTGGGGTAGTTTATCAATATCGCATGAGTGCCGATGGGTTTATATCGTTGAGCTACATCAGTGCCGATTGTTATAGCTTGCTCGAAATTACCCCAGAGCAAGCCATGTCCAATTGGCAATTTTTCGACAATATGGTGCATCCAGATGATGCCGTGAGTTATCAACAGTCCCAAACTCAAGCCATTCAAACCATGTCTTCGTGGCAATGGTCAGGACGAATTATTACACCCTCTGGAATTATCAAGTGGATTCATGGGGAATCTCGAATCCAAAGACTTGCCGATGGGTCTATGGTTTGGGATGGATTATTTTTGGATATTAGCGATCGCAAACGTGCAGAACTTGCGCTACAAAATAATCAACTACAAATGATTCAAAGCGAGAAAATGTCGGCATTGGGAAACTTAGTTGCAGGGGTTGCTCATGAAATCAACAACCCTGTTGGCTTCCTAACTGGCAATATTACCCCTGCCTTAGATTACATTAAGGATTTGTTTGGATTGCTCGATCTAGTGCAACAAAAATATCCTCAACTAGAGCCAGAGATTCAAGAGGAAATCGAAACCATTGAGCTGGACTACATCCGGGAAGACTTACCTCGGTTAGTTGAATCGATGCGAGAAGGTGTGAAGCGGATTCAAGACATTAGCGTTAGTCTGCGGACCTTCTCGCGTGCGGATAGCGATCGCCCTGTTGCCTGCAATATCCACGAGGGCATTGATAGCACGATTATGATCCTCAAACATCGCCTCAAAGCTTCGGACACTCGCCCCGAAATCAAAGTTATTAAGGACTATGGCGAGCTACCCAAAATCGAATGCTATGCCGGACAATTAAATCAGGTATTTATGAATATTTTGGGGAATGCGATCGATGCTTTGGATGACTTCAATATTGGACGGAGTTATGCAGAGATTAAAGCCAATCCCAATCAAATTATCGTCAAAATAGAATTATCTGGCGATAGAAAACAGGTGGTAATTCGGATTAAAGACAATGGTATTGGCATGAGTGAAGCGGTGCGGGAGCAAGTTTTTGATAATTTATTTACGACTAAGAGTGTGGGTCAAGGAACGGGTTTGGGATTAGCGATCGCGCGTCAAATTGTGGAAGAAACTCACGGTGGAAAATTGAACTGTGCTTCTCTACTGGGAAAAGGAGCAGAGTTTATCATTACCTTACCAACTAAAGCCGAACAAAAAAGTTAATTCAACCTAGGAGTCAGGCTCATTTAAGCAACCACTCACTCATCAATCATCAAATAACAATCACCATGAATAACTCCGAGAAAAATAGCGACATTCAGACAACAGTTCAAATTCTCGACTATCAAATTATCGAAAGAGTTTATTCAGGAAGTCGCACCTTAGTTTATCGGGCAGTCCGTACATCAGACCAATTACCTGTCGTCATCAAACTGCTGAAAAATGACTATCCCACCTTCAGCGAACTGGTGCAGTTTCGCAATCAGTACACCATTGCTAAAAATCTTAACTCACCCTTAATTATCCAAACTTATAGCCTGTCACCCTATCACAATGGTTATGCGTTAGTAATGGAAGACTTTGGGGGAATTTCTCTTCAGGAATGGGGAGTGAAAAGGAAAAATCTACCCTCTTTGAGAGAGTTTTTAGAAATGGCGATCGCACTGTGCAATATCTTAGATATACTGTATCGCGAGCGCATCATTCACAAAGACATCAAACCCAGTAATATCTTAATTAATCCCGAAACTAAACAAGTCAAATTAATTGACTTTAGTATCGCCTCCTTGCTACCGCGAGAAACGCAAACTTTGATAAATCCCAATATCTTAGAAGGGACACTCGCTTATATTTCCCCAGAACAAACAGGCCGAATGAATCGGGGAATTGACTACAGAACTGATTTTTATTCTTTAGGTGTGACTTTCTACGAATTACTCACCGGAAAATTACCTTTTGAATCCAACGATCCAATGGAATTAGTACATTGTCATATTGCCAAAGCCTCGCCCTTAGTGCATGAAATTAATTCAGAAATTCCCTCTTTACTATCAGAATTTGTCACAAAATTGATGGCAAAAAATGCCGAAATTCGCTATCAAAGTGCATTAGGACTGAAGTTTGATTTAGAAAAATGTTTAACTCAACTCCAAGAAACTGGTAACATTGAAAACTTTGAAATTGCACAGAGGGATCTGTGCGATCGCTTCATCATCCCCGATAAACTCTACGGACGAGAAACCGAAGCAGCCACTTTACTGCAAGCCTTTGAAAGAGTCAGTAGTGGCGCAACAGAACAGATGCTCGTTGCAGGCTTTTCAGGGATTGGAAAAACCGCCGTCGTCAACGAAGTTCATAAACCCATTGTGCGGCAACGCGGCTACTTCATCAAAGGTAAATACGACCAGTTCAACCGCAACATCCCCTTCAGTGCCTTTGTCCAGGCTTTTCGCGACTTGATGTCACAACTATTGAGTGAAAGCGATACTCAGCTAGCACAATGGAAAGAGAAAATCTTATCTGCTTTAGGTGAAAATGGGCAAGTTTTAATAGATGTCATTCCCGAACTCGAACAGATTCTCGGCAAACAGCCAGCAGCCCCAGAACTCTCTGGTAGTGCAGCTTTAAACCGCTTCAACTTGTTATTTGGCAAGTTCATAGCCCTGTTCGCTACAGCCGAGCATCCTTTGGTAATGTTCCTCGATGACTTGCAGTGGGCAGATTCAGCTTCACTGAGCTTGATGCAGGTGTTGATGAGTCAAAGCGAGATGGGCTATCTGCTAACGATTGGGGCATACCGAGATAACGAAGTCTTTCCGGCACATTCGCTGATGCTGACATTAGAGGAGATGAAGAAAGACTCAGCAACCGTCAGCACTCTAACCCTGGCTCCTTTAAGTCAATCTCACGTCAATCATTTGGTTGCCGACACCCTCAGTTGTTCCACAATCACAGCACAACCTTTGAGTGAGTTAGTGTATCAAAAAACCCAAGGCAACCCGTTCTTTGCTACTCAATTTCTCAAAGCTTTGCATCAGGATGGCTACATTGCATATAACTTCACTGTAGGACACTGGCAGTGCGATATTGCAGCAGTGAAATTGCTCTCGCTTACTGATGATGTAGTCGAGTTCATGGCAATGCAATTGCAAAAGTTGCCCGATGCCACCCAAAATGTCCTCAAACTTGCTGCCTGTATTGGCGCTCAATTTGATTTAGAGACATTGGCTATAGTTTCAGAATTTTCTTCAATTGATGCAGCAACAGCATTGTGGAGAGCCTTGCAGGAAGGCTTGATTTTGCCCACGAGTCAGATTTACAAGTTTTTTCAGGGTACACAACAGTTTGACTCAGAGGATACCGTTAATCCAGCCTACCGTTTCCTGCACGATCGCGTCCAACAAGCCGCCTATTCTCTGATTCCTGACGACAACAAACAAGCAACCCACCTGCAAATTGGACAGCTACTTCAGCAAAAGCTCTCGGTTTCAGAGCAAGCAGAAAAGCTGTTTGATATTGTCGGACACCTGAACCGGGGACGGGCATTACTCACACAACCGAGCGAGCAAGAAGCGCTAGCACAACTGAATTTGCAAGCTGGAGTGAAGGCGAGAAATTCTACAGCTTACGCCGCAGCAAGGGTTTATTTACAAACGGGGATTAAGTTACTGCTGGCAAACTGCTGGCAACATCAGTATGAATTGACTCTGAATCTGTATGTTACGGCTGCGGAAGTTGCCTATTTGAATGGTGACTTTGATGGCATGGAACAGCAAGCCGCAGTGGTATTGCAGCAAGCACAGAGCATTTTCGACAAAGTTAAAATTTACGAAATCCAAATTGCGGCACAAATGGCTCAGAGTCAGGCGTTAGCTGCGATCGCTATCGCTAGAGACGTGCTGGGACAATTGGGAGTTGAACTCCCCACCGAACCTGATGAAGCCCTGATTGGCTCAGCTATACAAGCCGTTGCCAGCCAGCTTCAGGGCAGACGGATTGAAGAACTGCTTGATTTACCACTGATGAGCGATCGCAGTGCGATCGCCGCCATGCAACTATTAGGAGCATTGTTTGCACCCGTATTGGTGGGAATGCCAGGTTTACTGCCTCTCTTGGGCGCGATGATGGTGAAGTTGTCGCTCCAGTTTGGCAATGCCCCCGCCTCGACGGCAGGATATGGGCTTCATGGCATGGTGCTGTGTGCCTTTTTGGGCGAAGTCGAAACAGGCTACGAGTTTGGTAGATTAGCACTCTCGTTGGTGGAGAGGTTGAATGCTCAGTCCATGAAGTCCCTCACTCTCAACTTATTTGGGGCTTTTATCCAACATCACCAGCAAGCGGTATTGGCAACGCTACCGACGCTGAAAGATGGCTACACCACTGGCATAGAAACAGGCGATTTTCTCTACGCTGGCTACAACGTAACAGGTTACGCCTATAATGCGCTGTTTGCAGGTGTAGAGGTGGACGCATTGTCATCCGAATTGGCTGCTTACAATGCTGTCCTAGCTCAGATCAAACAAGATTCGGCGCATATTTATTCGGACATGGTGCGACAAACGGTGGAGCATTTGAGAGAAACTGTGAGCCAACCAGATTGCTTAACTGGCACTATCTATGATGAGACGCTGATGCTGCCGAAGCACCAGCAAGATAACGATCTTACCTCGATCGCCATTGTCTACATCTACAAACTGCTGCTTGCCTACTACTTTGGCAATTATCAGGCTGCCCTGGACTACATCACCCCAGTCAAGTCCCATTTGATGGGAGTATCGGGAATGGTTTTTATTCCCAATTTCCATTTTTATGCCGCGCTAACACACCTGGCAGTCTTCCCCACCCAGCCAGAAGTTGAGCAAGCCGAGCTGCTTGCTGTGGTTGCCAGCCATCAAACGGCTCTGCATCAATGGGCGCACAATGCCCCAATGAACTACTTGCACAAATGGTATCTGGTAGAAGCAGAGAGATGTCGAGTGTTGGGTGAAAAAGTTGCTGCTACCGAGCATTACGATCGGGCGATCGCCCTGGCTATTGAACACCAGTTCATCCACGAAGCAGCTTTAGCCAATGAACTGGCTGCCAAGTTCTACCTCGATTGGGGCAAAGAACGCATTGCCCAGGAATACATGACAAACGCCTATTACGGCTATGCTCGCTGGGGAGCAAAGGCCAAAGTTGCTGACTTAGAAAAACGCTATCCCCAACTGCTGGCTGCCATATTACAACAAACTCGCTCTGCCTTCTCGGTCAACGAAACTGTCTTTGCTGTAGGAACCGTCACATCCAACAGTTCTGCCACTTCTAGCAGTAGTGTCTCAGATACCCTAGATTTAGCTGCAATTCTCAAAGCTTCTCAAACTATCTCAGGCGAAATCGAACTCGAAAAACTGCTTTCATCGTTGCTTTCTATCGTTATCGAAAATGCTGGAGCCGATAAATGTGTGTTAATGCTCTTGCGAGACGATCGCCTGCTGATTAAAGGGTCAATTACTGTGGGAACGGAGCCAGTCGTATTGCAACGCCTTCCCATTGAGGACAGTCAGGATATTCCCTTAAAGCTAATTTACAAAGTCAAGCATAACAGGCAGACTGTTGTGCTGCTTGATGCGACGGCAGATCCTACTTTAGCTAATGACCCGTATATCATGCGTCAGCAGCCTCATAGTATCTTGTGTAGCCCGATTTTGCATCAAGGTAATTTGCTGGGCATTTTATATCTGGAGAATAATTTAGCGAGGGGGGCATTTACAAGCGATCGCGTCGAACTCCTGAATTTACTATGCGCTCAAGCAGCAATTTCTATCGAAAATGCCCGACTTTATCAGCAGTCACAAACCTATTCCCAACAGCTAGAGCACTCGCTCGAAAACTTGAGTGTTAGTAACTCTCGCTTCCATAACCTGGTAGACAATGTGCCTGGGGTAGTTTATCAATATCGCATGAGTGCCGATGGGTTTATATCGTTGAGCTACATTAGTGCCGACTGTTACAGCTTACTAGAAATTACCCCAGAGCAAGCCATGTCCAATTGGCAGTTTTTCGACAATATGGTGCATCCAGATGATGCCGTGAGTTATCAACAGTCTCAAACTCAAGCCTTTCAAGCCATATCTCCATGGCAATGGTCAGGACGAATTATTACACCCTCTGGAATTATCAAGTGGATTCATGGGGAATATCGAATCCAAAGACTTGCCGATGGGTCTATGGTTTGGGATGGATTATTTTTGGATATTAGCGAGCGCAAACGTGCAGAAGCCGCCATCGTCCAAAAATCTCAGGAATTAGAACAAGCTTTACAAAACTTGCAACAAACCCAATTGCAAATGATTCAAAGCGAAAAGATGTCGGCATTGGGTAATTTAGTAGCAGGCGTTGCCCATGAAATTAATAACCCTGTCGGCTTTATTTACGGCAATTTGAATGAAGCTAAATCTACAGTTAAAGACTTAGTGGAGCATCTCAATCTCTATCGATCTCGCGCCCTAGAAACAGAGATTGCCGACCATGCCGAAGATATCGATTTAGACTATATCATCGAAGATTTACCCAACATCATTGACTCGATGCAATTGGGCTGCGATCGCATCAAAGATATCAGCACTTCACTCCGCACCTTTTCTCGCGCTGACAAAGACTACAAAGTTCCTTTTAATATCCACTCTGGACTCGACAGCACGATCTTAATTCTCAAATATCGATTGAAAGCCAACGAGCGGCGACCCGCCATTGAAGTAGTGAAAGACTACGGCAATATTCCCGATATCGAATGCTTCCCCGGACAGCTTAACCAGGTGTTTATGAACATTCTCGCCAATGCGATCGATGCACTGGAAGAATCAAATACAAATCGCAGCTTTGCAGAAATCAAGGCTAATCCCAACCGCATTACCATTCAAACCTCCTTAGTAGATAACGGCGTGGAAATTAGTATTACTGATAATGGTCGGGGGATGACAGAATCTGTCAAACAAAAAATATTTGATCATTTATTTACGACAAAAGCAGTCGGGAAAGGGACGGGTTTGGGATTGGCGATCGCTCGTCAAATCGTCGTCGAAAAACATAGCGGTTCCCTTCAGGTTAAATCTATAATGGGAACAGAAACTGAATTGATCGTCACCTTACCCACTCACACCTAACAAAAAAGTTAAGACTTTCTCTTCTTCAGACTTATTTAAGCAACCACTAGCTCATCAATTATCAAACAGCAACAGCCATGAATAACTTTGACAAAAATAGCGACACTCATACAAATGTTAAAATTCCCAACTATCAAATTATCTCTACAGTTTATTCAGGAAGTCGCACCTTAGTTTATCGTGCCGTCCGTACATCAGACCAATTACCTGTGGTCATCAAACTGCTGAAAAACGACTATCCCACCTTTAGCGAACTCGTGCAGTTTCGCAATCAATACACCATTGCCAAAAACCTTAATTCACCTTCGATAGTCCAAACCTATAGCCTGGAACCCTATGAAAATGGCTGTGCGTTAGTGATGGAAGACTTTGGGGGAATTTCTCTTCAGGAATGGGCAGTCAAAAGGAAAAACGCACTATCTTTGAGAGAATTTTTAGAAGTCGCGAGATCCCTCTGCAATACCTTAGATATATTGTATCGGCATCGCATCATTCACAAAGACATTAAACCCAGCAATATCTTAATTAATCCCGCCACCAAACAAGTCAAATTAATCGACTTTAGTATTGCCTCTTTACTACCGCGAGAAACGCAAACACTAATCAATCCCAAGGTGTTAGAAGGAACACTAGCTTACATTTCCCCAGAACAAACTGGCCGAATGAATCGGGGGATTGACTATCGGACTGATTTTTATTCTCTAGGTGTTACCTTCTACGAATTACTGACAGGAGAGTTACCTTTTCAATCAAACGATCCGATGGAGTTGGTGCATTGTCATATTGCCAAAGCAGCGCCCTTAGTACATGAAATTAACCCACAAATCCCGCCTCTACTATCAAAAATAGTTAGTAAATTGATGGCAAAAGATCTCGAAGACCGCTATCAGAGTGCATTAGGAGTGAAGTTTGATTTAGAGAAATGTTTTACTGAAATTCAAGAAATTGGTCAAATTGAATCCTTGGAAATTGCTCAAAAAGATGTAAGCGATCGCTTCATCATCCCCGATAAACTTTATGGAAGAGAAACCGAGGTATCAACTCTACTACAAGCATTCGAGCGAATCGCTAACCCCTCTGAATCCCCCCTTGCTAAGGGGGGAAATAGAGGGGTAGAAATGATGCTAGTAGCTGGGTTTTCTGGAATTGGAAAAACCGCAGTCATCAAGGAAGTTCATAAACCGATTGTGCGGCAACGCGGTTATTTTATTAAAGGTAAATTCGATCAATTTCAACGCAAAATTCCCTTGAGTGCATTTGTGCAAGCCTTCCGAGATTTAATTGGGCAATTGTTAACCGAAAGTGATGCACAGATTCTGCACTGGAAAAACCAAATATTATCAGCAGTTGGAGAAAATGGGCAGATATTTATTGAAGTCATCCCCGAACTAGAAATAATTATAGGTCAACAACTACCTGTGATAGAATTATCAGGAACTGCAGCACAAAATAGATTTAATTTATTGTTTCAAAAATTCACCCAAATTTTTACCACCTTAGAACATCCATTAGTGATATTTTTAGATGATTTACAGTGGGCAGATTCGGCATCGCTGAAATTAATGCAGCTTTTAATGGCTGATACAGGTCATCTTTTATTAATAGGTGCATACCGCGATAACGAAGTCAATCCAGCACATCCATTAATGTTGACATTGAGTGAGATTCAAAAAAGCCAAGCAACGATTAATACGATTAATTTAGCACCACTAAGCCCAAGAAAAGTAAATCAGTTAGTAGCTGATACCCTGAAATCGACCGAAAGTTTGACATGGCCTCTTTCTCAACTGATATTTCAGAAAACCAAAGGAAATCCATTTTTTGCTACGCAATTTCTCAAAGCCTTACATCAAGAGCGACTAATTCAATTTAACTATCCCTCTCTATCCCCCACCTCCCTTACCAAGGGAGAACAGAGGGGGGTACAAGGGGGCTGGGAATGTGACATTGTACAAGTAAATCAGCTTGCGGTTACAGATGATGTTGTTGTCTTTATGGCATTGCAATTAGGAAAGCTACCGCCTTCAACTCAACAGATGTTGCAGTTAGCTGCTTGTATTGGCAATCAATTTGATTTAGCAACATTGGCAATTGTTTCGCAACAATCCCAAATTGAGACGGCTGCTGCTTTGTGGAAAGCATTACAAGAAGGGTTGATTTTACCAGTTGGTGATGTTTATAAGTTTTATGTAGGGCCAGAAAATCAAGCAGTTCCTCAACAAAATTCTCAGAAAGTTATATACAATTTTTTACATGACCGAGTACAGCAAGCTGCTTATTCGCTGATTCCCGACGAGCAAAAACAACTGACGCACTTAAAAATTGGGCAATTGCTTTTAAGTGTAATGAGCAAGACAGAAAAAGAGGAAAAAATCTTTGAGATTGTCAATCAATTAAACAAAGGAGCAGATTTAATTGTCTCAGAAACAGAACGCGAGGAATTAGCAAAGCTAAATTTAGCTGCTGCACAAAAAGCGAAATCTGCAACCGCTTACATCGCAGCAATTGAATACACCACTAAAGGCATACAACTTCTCACAGGAAGTTGTTGGCAACAATACTATGATATAACCTTGGCTCTACATGATTTAGCCGCAGAAGTAGCTTGTCTAAGCGGTGAGTTTAGACAAATGGAACAGATAGTCGAGCGGGTAGTACAAAATGCTCGTCAATTACTAGACAAAGTTAAGGTCTATGAAGTGACAATTTTAGCTGAGGTAGCCCAGAGCCAACAGCCCAAAGCTATTAAAACCGCTCTTTCTGCTTTAAAATTATTTGGAATATCGTTTCCAGAGCAGCCCACTGACGCAGAGATCAATCAAAGTTTGCAACAGGCTCAAGATGTATTAAAAGGAAAAGATTTACAAGATTTGTTGGCACTACCTGAGATGATTGACCTTCAATCTCTGGCAGTGATGCGAATTTTAGGAACCGTGACAGCAGCAGTCTATCAAGCGATTCCAAAACTACTGCCGTTAATCGTCTGCAAGCAAGTTAGCTTATCAGTTGAATATGGTAATGCTGCTGTATCAGCGCAGGCTTATGCTTGGTATGGAGTAATTTTGTGCGATCTTGGGGAAATAGATTTAGGTAATCGCGTTGGTCAACTGGCAATGGAACTACTATCACGCTTTGAGAGTAGAGAATTTAAAGCCAGCACTATTAACATGGTTTATCCGTTTGTAAAGCCTTGGAAATATCATATTCAAGATTCACTTGCTCCTTTACTGGACGGATACCACAGCGGTCTGGAGATGGGTACTTTAGAATATGCTGCTTACTGTGCCTACAATTACTGCTCGCTGTCCTTTTTTCTAGGAAAAAATTTGTCAATCCTAGAACCAGAGATGAAGGTTTACAATCAGGCATTAGCTCAACTCAAACAGGAAGTCGCTCATAACTATCTTAGAGTCTTTTATCAATCCGTCTTAAATTTGCTCGGTCAGAGCAAGTGTCCTTGGGAAATTCAAGGTGTAATCTATGACGAACACATCATGTTGCCCTTGCATCAGAAGGCTAACGATCTTTACGCAATGGGAACACTATATATCAATAAATTAATTCTTTGTTACTTGTTTAATGAGTGGGAGCAAGCAATTAAAGTGGCAGTTGATGCCAAACAATATTTGAGCGGAATATCCGGCTGTTTTAAGGTTCCGGTGTTTCACTTTTACGATTCATTGACCCATCTTGCTATATTACCCAACGCTCAAAGTAGACAATACGATGCCTTCGGCGGCTTTCGCCAATCCCTTCCCCAGGAAGTTATTAGCAACCAGAAAAAACTCAAAAAATGGGCACACCATGCACCCACAAACCATTTACACAAATTTTATTTGGTGGAAGCAGAACAGTATCGGGTGTTGGGGCAGATGTATGAAGCAATGGATTACTACGATCGCGCTATAGCCTCTGCAAAAGAAAACGCATTTATCCAAGAAGAAGCACTAGCGAATGAACTTGCCGCCAAATTTTACCTCAATGGGGGGAAAGAAAAACTCGCCCAAGCATATATGCAAGAAGCATATTACTGCTACGCGCGTTGGGGTGCGAAAGCCAAAGTTGCTGACCTTGAAAAACGCTATCCCCAACTGCTTGCTCCCATCCTCCAGCAAACCCGTTCTCCCCTGTCAGCGAACGAAACTATCTTCACATTGGGGAGTGTTACTTCTACCAATTACCCGACTTCCCACAGTAGCAGTGCCTCTGAAACTCTAGATTTAGCTGCCATTCTTAAAGCTTCTCAAACTATCTCCGGCGAAATTGAATTTGAAAAACTGCTTTCATCGTTGCTTTCTATTGTCATCGAAAATGCGGGGGCTGATAAATGTTGGTTCATGCTCTTGCAAGACGATCGTCTACTAATCGAAGGGTCAATTACTGAGGGGTCAAAGCCAGTCGTATTCCAGCACCTTCTGGTTGATGATAGCCACGACATTCCTCTGAGGCTGATTTACAAAGTCAAGCACAACAAGCAGACTGTTGTGCTGTTTGATGCCACGATCGATCCGACTTTGGCCCATGACCCTTATATTATTCGTCAGCAGCCTCAGAGTATCTTGTGCAGCCCGATTTTGCATCAAGGGAAATTGCTGGGCATTTTATATCTAGAAAATAATTTAGCGCCGGGGGCATTTACAAGCGATCGCGTCGAACTCCTGAACCTACTTTGCGCTCAAGCTGCTATCTCCCTAGAAAATGCCCGACTTTATCAGCAGTCACAAACCTCTGCTCAACAGCTAGAGCAAGCCTTGCATGATTTGCAGCAAACTCAATTGCAAATGGTTCAAAGCGAAAAAATGTCGGCTTTGGGTAACTTAGTTGCTGGCGTTGCTCATGAAATTAATAACCCTGTCGGCTTCCTAACTGGCAATTTGAATGAAGCTAAATCCACAGTTAAAGACTTAGTGGAGCATCTCAATCTCTATCGATCTCGCGCCCTAGAAACAGAGATTGCCGACCATGCCGAAGATATCGATTTAGACTATATCATCGAAGATTTACCGAACATCATTGACTCGATGCAATTGGGATGCGATCGCATCAAAGATATCAGCACTTCACTCCGCACCTTTTCTCGCGCTGACAAAGACTACAAAGTTCCTTTTAATATCCACTCTGGCCTCGACAGCACGATCTTAATTCTCAAATATCGATTGAAAGCCAACGATCGGCGACCCGCCATTGAAGTAGTGAAAGACTACGGCAATATTCCCGAGATCGAATGCTTTCCCGGACAGCTTAACCAGGTGTTTATGAACATTATGGCCAATGCGATCGATGCACTGGAAGAATCAAATATTGGGCGGACTTTTGCCCAAATCAAGACTAACCCTAATCGGATTAAAATTATAACCTCCGCGGACAATCAAGAGGTAAAAATCACCATTGCTGATAATGGTCAAGGGATGAGTGAATCAGTCAAACAAAAGATTTTTGACCATTTATTTACAACGAAAGCTGTAGGGAAAGGCACGGGGTTAGGATTGGCGATCGCTCAACAAATCGTTACAGAAAAACATGGCGGTTCCATCCACGTTAACTCGATACTAGAAGAAGAAACTGAATTTATCATCACTTTACCTCTCAAGGCATAATAAATTCGTTAATTTTCCCTAGCATCCAGACTCATTTAACCCATGACTCACATCAATTATTAAATAAAAACGGTCATGAATAACTGTAACCAAAACACCAACTATCCCACAACCGTTCAAATTCCTAACTATCAAATTCTTGAAACCGTTTATTCAGGAAGTCGGACTTTAGTATATCGAGCTATCCGTACATCAGACCAATTACCTGCGATCGTTAAACTCCTAAAAAACAACTATCCCACCTTTAGCGAACTGGTACAGTTTCGCAATCAATACACGATTGCTAAAAATCTTAATTCACCTCTGATTATTCAAACTTATAGCCTAGAAGTATACCAAAAGGGCTATGTGTTAGTCATGGAAGATTTTGGTGGGATTTCTCTTCAAGAATGGGCATTGAAAGCAAAAAAACGACTCTCTTTGAGGGAGTTTTTACAGATCGCGATCGCCCTCTGCAATACCTTAGATATACTGTATCGCGAACGCATCATTCATAAAGACATCAAACCCAGTAATATTCTCATCAATCCGGAAACGAAAGAAATCAAATTAATTGACTTTAGTATCTCATCATTGCTACCTAGAGAAACACAAACACTACTCAATCCCAATGGGTTAGAAGGGACACTGGCTTATATTTCTCCAGAACAAACAGGTCGAATGAATCGGGGAATTGACTATCGGACTGACTTTTATTCTTTAGGAATCACTTTCTACGAATTACTCACCGGAGAATTACCTTTTGACTCCAATGACCCAATGGAAATCGTCCATTGTCATATTGCCAAAGCATCGCCATTAGTTCATGAAATTAATTCAAAAATTCCTCCTGTCCTCTCAGAAATTGTTAATAAATTGATTGCCAAAAATGCTGAAAATAGATATCAAAGTGCGTTAGGAATAAAATTTGATTTAGAAAATTGTTTAACTCAACTTCAAGAAAGTGGTCAGATTAAATACTTTGAAATTGGGCGACGGGATCTGTGCGATCGCTTTCTTATCCCCGACAAACTTTATGGACGAGAAGCGGAAATAGAAACCCTACTCCAAGCATTTGGACGAGTCGCCAATGGCTCATCTGAGCTAATGCTAGTAACTGGCTTTTCGGGGATTGGCAAAACAGCAATTGTCAATGAAGTGTATAAGCCCATCGTGCGATCGAAAGGCTACTTCATCAAAGGCAAATACGATCAGTTTCAACGCAATATCCCGTTTTCGGGATTAGTACAAGCATTCCGCGATCTGATGGGGCAACTGCTGAGTGAAAGCGATGCTGAGTTAGAACAGTGGAAAGCCAAAATTCTGTCTGCTTTGGGGGAAAACGGGCAAGTTTTGATCGATGTAATTCCCGAACTAGAAGAAATTATTGGTCAACAACCAGCGGCGATCGAACTTGCTGCTAGTGCGGCACAGAATCGCTTCAATCTACTGTTTGTGAAATTCATTGAAGTGTTTGCCACGCCAGAGCATCCACTGGTGATGTTTTTGGACGATTTACAGTGGGCAGATTCAGCATCCCTCAGTTTGATGAAGTTGTTGATGAGTCAAGCAGAGGGGGGCTATCTATTCATTATTGGTGCTTACCGCGATAACGAAGTTTTTCCAGCCCATCCGCTGATGCTGGCGTTGGAGGAAATCGAAAAAACAAAGGCAATTGTCAACACGCTCGCGCTGACTCCGTTAAGTCAATCTGACGTGAATCTTATGATTGCAGACACTTTTAGTTGTGCGATCGAACTGGCACTGCCTTTAACAGAGCTAGTCTATCAAAAAGCCAAGGGCAATCCGTTTTTTACGACGCAATTTTTGAAGGCGTTATATGAGGATGGGCTGATTACATTTGACTGGGAGATAAGTTCCTGGCAGTGTGATGTAGCGCAAGTGCGATCGCTTGCACTCACCGATGATGTAGTGGAATTCATGGCAGTACAGCTACAAAAGTTACCGACCGCAACGCAAAACATTTTAAAGCTAGCCGCTTGCATTGGCAACCAGTTTGATTTAGCAACACTAGCAATTGTTTCCGAACAATCGGAAATAGAAACCGCGACAGTGTTGTGGAAAGCCTTGCAAGAAGGACTAATTTTACCCCAGAGCGAAATCTACAAGTTTTATCAAAACTTGGAACTCGACACTCAACATTCAACCCCCAACACCCAACAATGTTTCTATAAGTTTTTACACGATCGGATTCAGCAAGCAGCATACTGTTTGATTCCCGAACAGCAAAAGCAGATGACTCACTTAAAAGTTGGTCGTCTCTTATTAGAAAATACCGCCTCTGAAAATCTCGAAGAGAAGATTTTTACCATCCTCAATCAGATTAATTATGGGGTGAATTTACTCCAAGAAGAATCAGAACGGGAATTGATTGCCCGACTCAACTTAAAGGCAGGTGAAAAAGCCAAGGCTGCTACTGCTTACGAAGCAGCACTCAAGTATTTAAATACAGGTAAGACGCTGTTATCGAGTGAGAGTTGGGAGACTAACTACGCACTGACACATCATCTCTATACAAGTATTTCGGAAGCTGAATATCTCAATTGCAACTACAAGCAAGCTGAAGAATTGATTGATATTACCCTCAAAAAATCAGCTTCAATCTTAGACCGCGTACCCGTGTATCGCGTTCAATTACAGTTGTATAACGTGCAATCTCAGTTTAATCAAGCGATCGAAGTTGGGCTGTCTTGTCTGCAAGAACTTAACGTAAGTTTAGAAGTAAATCCACCTCAAAAGCAGCAACTTGAAGTTGAAAAACTAAGCAATCTTCCTCTGATGGCCGATCCACAGAAGGAAGCAGCAATGGAGGTCTTAATTGCCTTAACTGCTCCAGCTTACGCGCAACGACCTGAATTACTGATGGAAATTATTAACACCTTGGTTTATCTCTCCATTCAATATGGTAATTCAAAGTATTCACCCTATGGTTATTGTCTTTATGGGATGATCCTTTGTGCGAGCATGGAGGATATCGATCGGGGCTATCAATTGGGTCAAATGTCGTTAGATATATTAGAAAAACTGGGTGCTAAAGCATACACTGCTAAGGTTTGCAACATCTTTGGAAACTGCATCCGACACTGGAAAAAACCTGCGCGAGAAAATATAGATTTAGCAATTGGCGTGCAGGGATTTTCTAGTGGCTTAGAAACTGGAGATATAGAGAATGGGGGATATTCAATTATTCATCATTGCGTGAGTCTGTTGTTTCTGGGCGTGCATTTGCCAGAACTAGAGAAGAAAGTTGACGATTATTTACAAATCCTCACCCAACTCAAGCATCAATATGCGACAACGATTCTTCAGATCGGTCGCCTGACTATTTTGAACTTGCAGGAAAATGACTTTAGTAAGTTTGAATTGCCTGAATATTTTCAAGAGTCTGAACAATTAGAGTCTGACCTGATTGGCAATAAAAGTTTTACTCCTCTTTTTATTTTGTATGTCCTTAGAGGTTTGTTTTCGTACTCGATCGGTAAATATCAAGCAGCAATTAATTACCTGAAACTAGCAGGATCTTATCTTGGCAATGCACCGGGATTACTTGCTGTCAGCGAACATAACTTCTACTATTCACTTTCTTTGCTAGCTCAATATCGGGAATTGGAGGAAAATCAACAGATTGAATGCTTGAAAATAGTGGATGCTAACCAGCAAAAAATGAAGATTTGGGTTAATCATGCCCCTGAAAATTTTCTACATAAATATGAGCTAGTAGAAGCAAAAAAAGCCAGCAAGTTCAGTCAAACTTGGCAAGTGGCTGAGTCTTACGATCGCGCTATTGCTGGAGCCAAAACCAACGGCTATATCCAAGTAGAAGCACTCGGCAATGAGCTAGCAGCAAAATTCTACCTCGACTGGAACAAAGAAAAAGTTGCCGCAGCTTATATGCAGGAAGCCTACTATTGCTACGCTCGTTGGGGAGCGACCGCCAAAATTGTTGACTTAGAAAAACGCTATCCCCAACTGCTCGCTCCCATATTACAGCAAACCCGTTCTACCTTCTCCACGAATGAAACTATTTTTAGATTATGGAGTGTCTCATCCACCAGTTCCGCTACTTCCAGCAGTAGCAATATCTCTGTGGCTTTAGATTTAGCTGCCATTATGAAAGCTTCTCAAACTCTTTCTGGCGAAATCGAATTGGAAAAACTGCTTTCATCGTTGCTGCATATCGTTATTGAAAATGCGGGAGCCGATAAGTGTGTATTAATGCTGAAGGAGTCAAATAATTTACTGATTCGAGCATTAGCAAGGCTAAGCTTAGATAACAATCAGAATGCTAAAGTTGATTTTTCTTCAATGCTGACTAATCCACAGCCGGTTGAAGAGTCACAGAATGTACCAATTGGCTTAATTAATACTGTCAAACGCAGCTTAAAACCTGCGGTGATTTTTAATGCCACCGTGTATCCGCAATTAATTAATGACTCTTACATTCAGCAACACAAACCTAAGAGTATCTTGTGCAGCCCGATTTTGCATCAAGGCAAGTTAATCGGCATTTTATATCTAGAAAATAACTTAGTCACTGGAGCTTTTACTAGCGATCGCGTCGAACTGCTCAATCTGTTATGCGCTCAAGCGGCAATTTCCCTGGAAAATGCCCGACTTTACGAGCAGTCACAAACCTATGCCCAACAGCTAGAGCAGTCATTCGCTAAATTGAGTGAGAGTAACTCTCGCTTTGAGAAACTTGTAGATAATGTTCCTGGTGTTGTTTATCAAGCCTGCTGGACTCCCTATCGAAGCAGATATCTGACCTACATCAGTGCTGAGTGTTACGACTTGTTGGAAACCACGCCAGAACAGGCGATCGCCAATGTGCTCTTTTTCACGGAGATGGTACATCCAAATGATGCTGCCAGTTACGAGCAGTCGCTTCTGGACTCAATACAAACATTGACTCCTTTGGAGTGGTCAGGACGAATTATTACACCATCAGGGATTGTCAAGTGGATTCACGCTGAAGCTCGAGTTGAACAACACGCGGATGGAAGTGTGGTTTGGGATGGATTATTGTTGGATATTAGCGATCGCAAACGTGCCGAAGCCGGCATTATCCAAAAATCTCAAGAATTAGAACAAGCCCTACATGACTTGCAGCAAACCCAATTGCAAATGATTCAAAGCGAAAAGATGTCAGCATTGGGAAACTTAGTTGCTGGCGTTGCCCATGAAATTAATAACCCCATAGGCTTTATTTCCGGCAATTTATATGAAGCCAAATCCACCGTTCAAGACTTAACTGAACATCTAGATTTGTATCGCAGCCAAGCATCTGCTGCCAACATTGGCGATCATGCGGTCGAGATTGATTTAGACTATATCATCGAAGACTTGCCCAAAATGATGGATTCCATGCAATTGGGCTGCGATCGCATCAAAGGTATCAGCACTTCACTGCGCACGTTTTCTAGAGCTGACAAAGACTACAAAGTTGCTTTTAACATCCACGAGGGCATCGATAGCACGATTTTAATTCTTAAATATCGATTGAAAGCTTCGGATGAGCGGCCTGCCATTGAAGTAGTGACAGACTACGGCAATATTCCGGCGATTGAATGTTTCCCCGGACAGCTTAACCAGGTATTTATTAACATTCTCGCCAATGCGATCGATGCGTTGGATGAATCAAATACTGGTCGAAGTTTTGCCCAAATCAAGGCTAATCCCAACCGCATTACCATTCAAACCTCCTTAGTTGATAACCGCGTGAAAATTATTATTGCTGATAATGGTTGGGGGATGAATGAATCAGTCAAACAAAAAATATTCGATCACTTATTTACTACGAAAGCAGTGGGGAAAGGCACTGGTTTGGGATTGGCGATCGCTCGTCAAATTGTGGTTGAGAAACACGGCGGTACAATCGAGGTAAATTCTGTATTGGGAGAAGGAACGGAGTTTACAATTTTGTTGCCAGTGAAAGGATAAGACTATCTTGATAGATAAATTTTTTAAAATAAAAAATAAGAGCGGTAGAGTCTGTCTCTTGGGGATCTCGTAGTTCTATTTTCCTCAGACCAAACAAATAAAATGTATAATTAGCTACAATAGTCAATGTCTGAGAAGGAGTAATCCAGATGAGTGCAGCAGTGGATTTGACAAACCGAGTTTCCGGATATCATCTGGTTGAGCAATTATACTGCGGTTCGAGAACCCTAGTTTATCGAGCCATCCGAGAAACAGACGAGCTTCCGGTTGTGATTAAACTATTAAATCGAGACTATCCCAGCTTCAGCGAACTGCTGCAATTCCGCAACCAATATACGATCGCCAAAAACCTACGTCTGCCTGGAGTCGTTGAACCCTACAATTTGGAGTCCTATCGCCACAGCTATGCTATAGTAATGGAGGATTTTGGCGGCATTTCTCTGCGCGACTACGCCCAAGAGCGCTCGCTGACTCTGGCAGAAATCTTAGAAATTGCCATTCAAATAACTGACATTCTCAATGAACTGTATAGGCATCGAGTCATCCACAAAGATATTAAGCCAGCGAACGTGCTAATACATCCGGAAACTAAACAAGTCAAACTGATTGACTTTAGCATCGCCTCCCTACTTCCGAGAGAAACTCAAGAAATTCACAATCCCAACGTTTTAGAAGGAACCCTAGCCTATATTTCTCCCGAACAAACCGGAAGAATGAACCGAGGCATCGACTACCGCACCGACTTTTATTCTCTGGGGGCCACCTTTTACGAACTGCTGACAGGAAAACTGCCATTTGAATGTGACGACCCGATGGAGTTGATTCACTGCCATATTGCCAAACAACCTCCTTCAATAAACAGCAAAGAAATTCCGCAGGTGCTTTCAGATATGGTGATGAAGCTGATGGCAAAGAATGCTGAAAAGCGCTATCAAAGTGCCTTGGGATTGAAGCATGACTTAGAAAAATGTTTGCAGCAGTGCCAAGAAACTGGAAACATTGAAACTTTTGAGTTAGGACAGCACGACATCAGCGATCGCTTCCTGATTCCCGAAAAACTTTACGGTCGAGAACGAGAAATACAGCAACTTTTAGAAGCCTTTGAACGAGTAGCACAAGGGAACAGCGAAATGATGCTCGTTGCAGGCTTTTCCGGCATCGGAAAAACCGTTGTAGTCAATGAAGTTCACAAACCCATTGTCCGAAAGCATGGCTATTTCAGTAAAGGTAAATTTGACCAGTTCAATCGCAATATTCCCTTTTCGGCATTTGTGCAAGCATTCCGCGATTTAATGACACAATTGCTCAGTGAAAGCGATCTGCAACTCCAAGCATGGAAAACCAAAATTTTAGCAGCCATTGGTGACAGCGGACAAGTCATTATTGAAGTCATTCCCGAACTAGAACGGATTATCGGACAACAACCCCCAGCCCCAGAATTATCAGGGATAGCTGCTCAAAATCTGTTCAATTTGCTGTTCCAAAAATTTATCTCTGTCTTTACCACAAAAGAGCATCCCTTAGTGATGTTTTTGGATGACTTACAATGGGCGGATTCGGCATCTTTAAAGTTGATGCAGTTGCTCGTAGGTGAATCCCAATCCAGTCACCTGCTACTAATTGGAGCCTATCGAGACAATGAAGTTTCGGCTGCCCATCCCTTGATGTTGACTTTAGATGAAGTCACTAAAACAGGGGCAACTGTCAATACCATCACACTTGCACCTCTGGCTCGAACCAGTTTGAATCAATTAGTAGCAGATACGCTGAATTGTGATCCTAAGTTAGCAGAACCGCTGACGGAATTAGTGTATCAGAAGACAAAAGGAAATCCATTTTTTGCGACGCAGTTTCTCAAGGCATTGCATCAAGATGAATTGATTAATTTTGATATTAAAGAAGGATATTGGCAGTGCGATATTAGCAAAATTACAGAAGCAGCACTGACGGATGATGTAGTTGAATTCATGGCGCAGCAGTTACAGAAATTGCCTGTTGAAACTCAGTCTGTTTTAAAATTAGCCGCTTGCATTGGCAATCAGTTCGATCTGACAACATTAGCAATTGTTTCGCAAATTTCGGAGACGGAAACGGCAACGGCATTGTGGAAAACTTTACAGGAAGGTTTGGTTTTACCTCAGAGTGAGGTTTATAAATTTTATGTAGGGGAAGAAGAAAATATCGATCGCGCTACTTCTCAAACAGTTTCTTATAGATTCTTGCACGATCGCGTGCAGCAAGCAGCTTATTCTTTGATTCCGGAAGAAGATCGCGCGATCGCCCATTATCACATCGGGCAATTACTCCTGCAACAAATTTCAGCAGAAGCCAGAGAAGAACGCATTTTTGAATTAGTCAATCAGTTGAACTATGGAACCACACTGGTTGCGGATCGGCAGGAAAGGGAGGAACTCGCTCAACTCAACCTAACTGCTTGCCGCAAAGCGAGATTGGCAACTGCCTATCAAGCGGCCCGCGAATATGCCACAGTGGGCCTGAAACTGCTAGGAACAGACGCTTGGCAAGAACAGTATGAAACGACCCTATCTCTGTACGACTTGGCTGCTGAGGTGGCTTTTTTGGCCGGCGATTTTGAGCAGATGCACCAGTGGATTGAAGCGGTGATTCATCATGCGAAAACACCTTTAGAACAGGTCCAAGTTTATCAAGTCAAAATCCAGGCATTAGTAGCCCGCAATAAATTTGTCGAGGCGATCGCGATCGGTCAATCAGTCTTCCAAATGTTAGGCGTAAACCTACCGAATGAACCAACCTTAGACGATATTCGGCAGTTGAAGCAAGAAATTGATGCCTTAATTGAAGGTCGCTCTATTGAATCATTCTTTCATCTGCCGAAAATGAGCGATCCTCAGCAACTCGCCATTATGCAAAATGCGGCTCGCCTAACACCCGTCTGTTATATGTCCGGCACCAAGCTTTATTTCCTGGTCGTGGCACTCCAGGTTAAGTTGTCGATCCAATTCGGCAATAGTCCGGTTTCAGCTTTTTGCTACGTGGGTTACGCCTTCCAACTGAGGATGCTGTGGGGCGACATGACAATGGTGCCTCAGTTTGGGCAATTAGGATACCAACTCGCCTTAGAACCCGATGCCAAAAACATTCGAGCCGCAACCGCCATGTTAATGGGGGCATATGTGGGTTCTTGGACGATCCATCTGCAAGAAACGCTGCCCATTCTTCTCGATGGCTATCAAGCTGGATTAGAAACAGGAAATCTAGAATTTATGGGCTACGACGCCCAGTTGTACTGTTTCAATGCTTATTGGTACGGTCAACCGCTCGCTGAACTCGAACCGCAAATTCGCGCCTATTACCAACAGTTGTGCGACCTCCACCAAGTCACAGCAGCAAACTGTGTGTTGGCGTACTGGCAGGCGGCTCAAATTCTCTTGGGTCAGTCAGAGGACGAAATTCCCTTACGCCAGGATGCCTATGAAGAAAAAGTCCTGGCTGAAGCCAAAGTCGATTTTTACCGACTATCCTTCTTCTACTTGTATCGATTCACATTGAATTACTGGTTGGAAGACTTTGCTAAAGCAGAACACGATGCCGCTCAAACGCGACATTATTTGGCGGGAGGGATGGGAAGTATCGTTGAACCGATCTTCTACTTCTATGATTCTCTGAACGTGCTGGCCACTCCGCCTGAATCGATGTCGGAGTCAGAGCCGCGATGGCAGCGAATCGAAGAAAATCAAGCCAAGCTCAAAGATTGGGCAGATTATGGGCCCATGAATTACTTGCACAAATATCATTTAGTTGAAGCCCAAAAGCATCAACTCCTCAATTGCAAAAAAGAAGCTCTAGAATTTTACGATTTAGCAATTCAAGGAGCCAAGGAAAACGGTTATATCCAAGAGGAAGGATTAGCCAACGAACTCGCAGCAAAATTCTACTGGGAATGGGGCAAAGAAAAAGTCGCCGCCAGCTATATGCAGGAGGCGTATTACTGTTATGCCCGTTGGGGAGCTAAAGCCAAGGTTGAAGACTTAGAACAACGCTATCCCCAATTACTTCATCCCATCCTGAATCAGCCCAAACTTCGCTTTAATCCTCTAGAGACGCTAGCAACGATTAGCCACTCTTCGCAGACTTCCAGCACCAGCAGCACGAGTATTTCTGAGGCCCTTGATTTCGCCTCTATTGTGCAAGCTGCTCAAGCTTTATCCAGTAAAATTCAGCTTGATGAATTGTTCGGTAGCCTCAACCAAATTATTTTAAAAACTTCAGGGGCAGAAACTTGTGCTTTGCTACTCCCCGATCGGGATGAATGGCAAATCCGGGCAATAACTCACATCAATCCAGATAACGAGTTACCCACAACCATACTCCAAACCCAACCTCTGGATAACTCTGTGGGGATTCCGCTTAAGCTGATTTATTATGTCAAAAATACCCTGCACACAGTCGTTATTGAAGGCGGAAAAACCGATATTCCGGGTTTAATGAATGACTGTACGCTCCAGTATCAGTCTCAGAGTATGCTGTGTACTCCGATACTCGATCGGGGGAACTTAGTTGCGATACTTTATCTGGAACATCGCTCGACCAAAGGAGTGTTTACGAGCGATCGCCTCCTCGTTCTCAACTTCCTCTGCACCCAGGCTGCCATTTCCCTAGAAAATGCGCGACTGTATCAGCAAGCGCAGGATTATGCCTACCAGGTTGAACAATCTCAACTGCAATTAGTACAGAGCGAAAAAATGTCGGCTTTGGGTAATTTAGTAGCCGGGGTAGCCCATGAAATTAATAATCCAGTCGGTTTTATTTCTGGGAATATCCATGAAGCGATCGCTGCCGTCAAAGATCTTACAGAATACTTGCAGCTCTATCAAGAAAAATTTCCCAGTCCGGGCGAGGAGATTGAAGAAAAAGCTGAAGATATCGATATCGAATATCTCTTAGAAGATTTACCCAAAATGTTGAATTCGATGCAAATCGGGTGCGATCGCATCCAAGGTATCAGCACCAGTCTTCGTACCTTTTCCCGAGCCGACAAAGATTACAAAGTTCCTTTCAATATTCATGACGGAATTAACAGTACGATTTTGATTCTCAAACACAGATTGAAATCCAACGAACAGCGTCCCGCTATTGAAGTTGTGAAAGAGTACGGGAACTTGCCATCAGTTGATTGCTTCCCCGGACAATTAAATCAGGTGTTTATGAATATATTAGCCAATGCCATTGATGCACTGGAAGAATCAAATCGAGAACGGAGTTTAGAGAAGATTAAAGCCCCAGCCCATTGCATTACGATTCGCACAGAAACACAGTCTTCTGAGTGGGTGACGATTCGCATTTCTGACAACGGGCCAGGGATATCAGATGAGATACAAGGTCATATTTTTGACCACTTATTTACAACTAAAGGTGTGGGTAAAGGCACGGGATTGGGTTTGGCGATCGCGCGGCAGATTGTAGTTGAGAAACACGGCGGTACAATTGAGGTAAATTCTGTATTAGGAGAAGGGACGGAGTTTACGATCTCATTGCCTACAAACGGATGAAGTTAATTATGCGTTCGCCGCCTTTAACCCTTACAAATAGAGGCGCACATTAATTGTTAGCAGTCAATATTTGAGATTAGGAGAGCCAAAATGAATGCAAGTATAGATTTGACCAGATCAATTGCCGGATACCGTCTAATCGAGCAACTGTACAGTGGTTCTAAAACCGTGGTTTATCGAGCCATTCGAGAAATCGATCGGCTTCCAGTTGTCATTAAACTATTAAATCGAGACTATCCCAGTTTCAGCGAACTGCTGCAATTCCGCAACCAGTATACCATCGCCAAAAATCTACGTCTGCCGGGAGTCGTTGAACCTTACAGTCTGGAATCCTACCGCAACAGCTATACCCTAGTGATGGAGGATTTTGGTGGCATTTCTCTACGGCAATACGCCCAAGATCGATGCCGAAGACGGCTCGGTGAAGCACCTACGCGGGCTTTAGCAGAAATATTGGCGATCGCCATTCAAATAACTGAAATCCTTGACGGACTGTATAGGCATCGAGTCATCCACAAAGATATTAAGCCAGCGAACGTGCTAATACATCCGGAAACTAAACAAGTCAAACTGATTGACTTTAGCATCGCCTCCCTACTGCCGAGAGAAACTCAAGAAATTCACAATCCCAACGTTTTAGAAGGAACCCTCGCCTATATTTCTCCCGAACAAACTGGACGAATGAACCGAGGCATAGACTACCGCACAGACTTTTATTCTCTGGGGGCCACCTTTTACGAACTGCTGACAGGAAAACTGCCATTTGAATGTGACGACCCGATGGAGTTGATTCACTGCCATCTTGCCAAACAACCTCCTTCAATAAATAGCGAAGAAATTCCGCAGGTGGTTTCGGATATGGTGATGAAGCTGATGGCAAAAAATGCCGAAAAGCGCTATCAAAGTGCCTTGGGATTGAAACATGACTTAGAAAGGTGTTTGCAGCAGTGCCAAGAAACTGGAAACATTGAAAGTTTTGAGTTAGGAACGCGGGATGTATGCGATCGCTTCATCATCCCCGACAAACTCTACGGACGAGAAACCGAAGTACAAACGCTCATACAAGCCTTTGAAAGAGTCAGCGAAGGTGCAGCAGAAATGATGCTCGTTGCGGGTTCTTCAGGGATTGGAAAAACCGCAGTGGTCAACGAAGTTCATAAACCAATTGTGCGGCAACGGGGTTATTTTCTTAAAGGGAAATATGACCAATTTCAGCGCAACATTCCCTTTTCGGCATTTGTGCAAGCATTCCGCGATTTAATGGGGCAATTGCTAGCAGAATCAGATGGGCAATTAGAAACATGGAAAAGCCAGATATTAACCGCAGTAGCAGACAACGGACAAGTCTTAATAGACGTAATTCCTGAGTTAGAAAATATTATCGGTAAACAGCCACCCACCCTTGAATTATCAGGAACAGCCGCCCAAAATCGCTTTAATCTCCTGTTTCAAAAATTTGTGCAAGTCTTTACCAGTAAAGAACATCCGTTAGTCATGTTTTTAGATGACTTGCAATGGGCCGACTCGGCATCACTGAACTTGCTTAACTTATTGATGCAAGATGTGGGGTATCTATTAATATTAGGTGCGTATCGAGATCGTGAAGTCTCCCCCGTACATCCATTCATTTTAACAGTGGATGAAATTGTCAAAACAGGGGCAACGGTGAATACAATTACTTTACCACCGTTAAGGGAACCGGATATGAATCAGTTAGTGGCAGATACACTGAATTGTGAATCATCTCTAGCCCAGCCTTTAACAAGATTGGTCTATCAAAAAACTCAAGGTAATCCTTTTTTTGCGACCCAGTTTCTCAAAGCATTACATGATGACAAGTTAATTAGCTTTGATTGCGAGATTCAATATTGGCAATGCGATCTTGCCCAAGTGAAGGCCTTAGCAATTACTGATGATGTCGTTGAATTCATGGCATTGCAATTACAGAAATTGCCCAGAGAAACTCAGGAGAGTCTCACACTAGCGGCTTGTATTGGGGCGCAGTTTGATTTGAATACCTTAGCAATTGTCAGTGAGAAATCACCAGAAAGTAGCGCAACAGCTTTATGGAAAGCCTTGCAGGAAGGTTTGGTAATTCCTACTACCAAAATCTATAAGTTCTATACCCAATCTGATAGCGAGGAAGTTTTCAATGATTCCGCTAATCCGACTTATCGATTTTTACACGATCGCGTCCAACAAGCGGCTTATTCATTGATTCCTGACGAGGAAAAACAGCAGACTCATTACCATATTGGGCAACTACTCCAACAAAACTTATCAGAAATAGAAAAAGAGGAAAAGCTGTTTGATATTGTCGGGCATTTGAATTTAGGAATTGAGTTCATGGCTCAAGCAGAGGAACGGGAAGCGTTAGCCAGATTGAACTTAGCAGCCGGACATAAAGCCCGAAATTCAACAGCTTATGCAGGCGCCAGAAATTTTGTGAAAACAGGGCTGGAGTTACTCACAGAAAACTGTTGGCAAACTCAGTATGAATTAACCCTGAATCTTTATGTGGCTGCGGCTGAAACGGCTTACTTAAATGCCGATTTTAATGGCATGGAAGAAATGGCAGCGCAGGTTTTGCGATCGGCCAAAACAATACTAGATAAAGTCAAAATATTTGAGATTCAAATCAACGCACTGACAACTCAAAGTCAGATGTTAGAAGCGATCGCGATCGGCACCAATGCCCTAGCACAATTGGGGATTGAACTCCCCTATGAAACTGACGAAGCATTGACACGCATTGCATTACAAAACCTTGCCAACCAACTGGAGGGCAAACAGATTGAGGAACTGGTTAACCTTCCTGTGATGAGCGATCCTCGGACAATCGCGGCGATGCAATTGTTAGGCATCTTGTTTCCGGCTATTTTTATGGCAAATCCTGCTTTGCAGCCTCTGCTTTGTGCCACAATGGTCAGTCTATCACTTCAATTTGGCAATGCACCAGCATCAACAATCGGGTATGTGGGCTATGGCATTGTGCTGTCTGGTTTTTTCGGAGAAGTAGAAAAAGGTTATCGCTTTGGGCGAGTAGCACTGAGCTTACTCAATCAGTTGAATTGGCCAGAATTTAAATGTATCACTTTACTTTGGTTTGGCTGTTTTATTCAGCATCGTCAAGAACCACTGAGGGCAGCAATCCCAACGGCGAAACAAGGCTATTTAGTCGGAATGGAAACAGGTGATTTTCTCAATGCTGGCTACTGCGTCAGTAGTTATTCATATAATAATTTTTGTTCTGGAGTCGAGCTTGATGATTGGCACGCAGAAATAGAAAATTACTGTGTTGTCTTAACGACTGTGAAGCAATATTCTCCTCTGTTTTACGTGAAAATGACACAACAGACGGTGCGGAACTTGAGGGAAATTGTCAATCAACCGGATTTGTTAATCGGTCAGGCTTATGATGAAACCGTGATGTTTCCTCAGCACAATCAGAATAGTGAGCTTACTGCACTCGCTATTGCCTATAACTACAAACTAATGCTTGCCTATCTCTTTGGTAACTACACCAATGCCCTAGACTACATTTCCCAAGCAAGCCTCTATTTGAGGGTAGCGTCAGCAATGATTCATACTCCGGTTTTCCATTTCTATGCCGGGTTAACCTACTTAGCACTCTGCTCTACGCAGTCAGAAATTGAGCAAGCGAACACTCTCGCTTTGGCAGAAACCCATCAAACCACTCTGGCTGAATGGGCACACCAGGCCCCGATGAATCACCAACATAAAGTTGACTTAGTAGAAGCAGAAAAATGCCGTGTTTTAGGCAAGAATTATGAAGCTGGAGATTGGTACGATCGCGCCATTTCAGAAGCCAAAGAAAATGGTTATATCCAAGAAGAAGGTTTAGCAAACGAACTAGCTGCCAAATTCTACTTAGATAGGGGGAAAGAAAAAGTTGCACAATCTTACATGATTGAGGCTTATTACTGTTATTCCCGTTGGGATGCAAAAGCTAAAGTAGCTTATTTAGAACAACACTATCCACAACTACTGAAAGCTATTCTCCAACCTGCTAACTTTGTCCTCACATCTGGGACAACCATCAACCCGAACTGGATGGGAAGCCTAACTAGCGTCAGTAGTAGCGAGAATTTATGGTGGGATTTTCCAGCAGTAATGATGGCGGCACAAGCCATTTCACAAGAAATTGAATTAGAGAAACTGTTAGCCACTTTGATGCAGATTATGCTTGCGAATGGGGGAGCAGAAATCGGCTGTTTAGTGCTTCGCCAAGACCGACAATGGTTAGTTGTCGCTCAAGCCGCACAAAAGCAGACAAAAATATTAGAAATTCCTCTGGAAGAATATCAAGAAATTCCTCATAGTTTGATTTATGCGGTGGCACGAACTCAAGCGACGGCTGTTTTTGACAACTTAAGTACAGCCGACCAATTTGCAGGCGATCGCTATATTATCGCTCATCAACCTAAATCAGTTTTATGTACTCCAATTATTCGCCAAGGAAAACTCGTCGGTATTGTGTACTTAGAAAATAACTTAACAGTGGGAGCATTTACTAATGATAGAGTAGAAATTATCCAGATGCTCGCAGCTCAAGCGGCGAGCTCTATTGATAATGCTCGTTTATATAAACAAATAGAGAAATATTCCCAAAGCTTAGAAGCAGAAGTAGCGCAAAAAACGGAAGATTTAAGCCAAAAAGCTTTTGATTTAGAGCAAGCATTTAAAAACTTACAACAAACCCAAGCACAATTAATTCAGAGCGAAAAAATGTCATCTCTGGGTCAACTGGTAGCTGGGATTGCTCACGAAATCAACAATCCAGTAACATTTATTCGTAGTAATGTTGCACATATAGAGGATTATGTCAAAGATTTGCTTATTTTACTTAATATTTATCAACAAGAGTATCCTGAACCCAGTAAAGTAATTCAAGCGAAAATAGAAGAAATGGATTTAGAATTTATCTGGGAAGATTTAATTAAAATTCTGGAATCTATGAAAGTAGGGAGCGATCGCATTAGCCAAATTATCCTGAGTTTGCGTAACTTTTCCCGCTTAGATGAAGCCGACATGAAAGCAGTAGATTTACATACCGGAATTGAAAGCACTTTGCTAATTTTACAAACTCGCTTAAGACTGAGCGATGGCAAATCAGAAATACAAGTTATTAAAGAGTATGGAAATCTGCCCAATGTAATTTGTTATGCTAGTGAGATAAATCAAGTATTTCTGAGTATTATCAGTAACGCTATTGATGCACTTCAATCAATTAATAAAACAGATAAAAACCCTGCAATCAGGATTCAGACTGAATTCATTGAAAAAGACAGGGTTAGAATTAAAATCACTGATAATGGTGCCGGTATCCCGGCGAATATTCAATCCCGAATATTCGATCCATTTTTTACAACTAAACCAGTGGGTAGCGGTACAGGTTTGGGTTTATCTGTTAGCTATGGTATTGTCAAAAAACATGGCGGTAAATTAACCTGTAATTCTAGAGTTGGAGATGGTACAGAGTTAGCGATCGAAATTCCTATCAGCTATATTAGATCCTAAAGAAGCATCTTACTGCTACGCCCGTTGAGAGGTAAAACAAAAGATATGCGATCGTTTATTTACAACTAAAGGTGTGGGTAAAGGCACGGGATTCGATTTGGCGATCGCACGGCAGATTGTGGTTGAGAAACACGGCGGTGTGCTAGAAGTGAGAGCGACTTTAGGTTGCGGTACAGAATTTACGATTTCACTTCTATAGCAATCCTAAATGATTTTCTATATCTAGAGCAATCCTAAATGATTTTCTGTGTGTAAGTATATTGACGTAT
>NZ_JAUBPO010000044.1:0-5438 GCF_036700785.1 Microcoleus sp. S28C3
TAAATCCAAACTACCGAAAACTCCTAGAATACGGCTCTCTCAGAGCCTGACTCTCCCAAAATATGTCCGAACTGTTGAGAAAGTGGAGAGAGTTTGGACCAACAAATAAAAACCAGTCTCACTGCTAGCGCGAAAGAATGATTGCAAATGTTATGGTGGGCTAAAACTGGAGAAATCACGAGCGCATAAAACCCTTGCCGAACCTCTGGGACGCGATGCTTCAACGGTAACGGGCGTGGCTGCAAAAATATCGTCAAGGAGGATTGTCCCAATTGTTTGTCGTCAACAGTGCAAGAGTGAAAATCGCCCCACTTGAGTCTGCTAGGCTCTCGCCGGATTGCCAGAAACATTGCATTCGCAATTTACAGCGTATTCCAGGTTTATGAAGTACAGTAGCAGCAGCTTGTAAACCAGTTTTTAAAGTGCTTAGGATTGACCAAATCAAGGGCTGTAGCCAGCAAGATGTCAACCATCTTGGTGGTAGTTGGTGAGAACTGACGTAAAAAAGATTTGAGTTGCGACCACCATAATTCTATAGGATTGAAATCGGGAGAATAGGGTGATAAGTTCAGTAAACTAGCACCAGCGGCTTGTATCAATGGTTCAATAGTCCCCAACTTGTGAGCAGGTAGATTATCCATAACAACTACTGCACCCTCCCATAAGTTTGGGACTAAAAAATGTTCAATAAAGACTTCAAAAGCTCTACCATCCATTGACCCATTGAGCGTCATTAATCCTACTACTTTTTTTAAGCTAATTGCTCCGACAACTGTGACTTTGGCGCCCCGATAAAATGGTTTTAAATCGTAGACTCTACTACCACATATTGAACGTGCATGGGTTCGTGTTAACCCTAATAAAACGCCCATTTCATCCAAAAAAACGAGGTTGTCAGGGTCAATATTTTTCACTTGTTCCCAATATTCACACCTCAGAATTTGCACTCTTTCAGTGGCAGACTGACTACTGCGTATGGTCTTTTTTTTCGCGTTAAATTTTGTTTTTGTAATTCACGACACATCATGCTAGGGCTGACAGCTTCCTTGTAGTTCATAAGCCAATATTCACTTGGGTTCTGACAACGTGCTATCCGGATATTTTTCTACCATCTGGATCAATTCAGTTGTGCGCGAGTTTAACACACTTTTAAGACTTCCACCTTGTTTTCTGGGTTGAACATGACCAATGGTTTGTTTTTGTTTTAAGATTTTTTGAACAAACCCTTTACTCACATCAAATCTGGCGGCTACTTTTCTAATCGAGGTATCACCTTGTTCATAAATTTTAACTATTTTCTCACGCAACTCGATCGAATAAGGTTTCATTTTTTTCGCTTATGTACTAAATACAGTGTATTATACATACATGGAATATGCTGTATCAAACAAAAATTCAAAGGAGAAGTGTTTCTGATACTTATGGAATTGCGTGAACGACTGGCAGCAAGTTCTACAACAAATCACCCTAAACTGTGGCAGTTCGCTATCTTCTTACAATTTCATTCTTGAAGCTTTATTCTATGCAGCTTCACATTAATTTGGTATTAGAAACGATCGAAGTTTATATTGTCGGGATAGATGCTCCTGCTGTTGTTAAAAATAATTCTCAACTTATGACCAACTGGCAGGCTGTGCGAAGTCAATTTGGATACTCTTGCCCATACACCCAAAATTGGTTTTGGTTGTAAATGATATCTAGCACCATTGTCAAGAACAGGCTTTCCGATCTGTTCCACAACACATCAAGTTTCTTGTGCGGTGGGCCCCAGAGCCAGTCCGTGAAAGTTTGATTGAAAATGGTGCTAGATGTAAGATACAACTAACTATTTTCGGCAAGGACTAAAGGACACCCGGTGAAAGACAGATACACCGCAACGTTGCAAAGCTAATTTATGTTTAGCAGTTCCATATCCTTTGTTATTTGTCAAGTCATATTCAGGATACTTAACAGCCATCCGCAGGATTAATTCATCGCGCCAAACTTTCGCCACAATACTAGCAGCAGCAATCTGAATAGATCGCGAATCACCCTTTACCATCGTCTCTTGCTCGATCGCCAAATTGGGAATCCTTTGATTCCCGTCAACCAAACACAAATCAGGAGTAACATTCAGCTTCAGAATTGCGCGTTTCATCGCCAACAAAGAAGCCTGCAAAATATTCAAACGATCGATCTCCCGCACCGAAGCCGCACCAATTTGGCAGTCAACTGCCACAGCCCGGATTTTTACGGCTAACCGACTCCGGGCTGCGGCACTCAACTGCTTGCTGTCGCGCACCCCGCAACTTGCTAATTCATCGAGAACTTCGTCGGGCAAAATGCAGGCTGCAGCCACCACCGGCCCGAACAAAGCCCCTCGTCCGACTTCATCAACACCTGCAATTACCAGAGTGTTCGAGCCAGAGGGGAAAACGGGAAGATGGAAAGATGGGAATAGAGTAAAAATTTCTACTTCTTCCTTCTTCCCTCGAACCTCGGATTTCTTCCTTCTTCCCTCGGACTTCATATCACTCATCCAAAACGGCTGACGAGCGACGCCTGCGCCGCCGGTTGATAGCAGGCTCCTCGGGTTCGTTGGGTTCGCTGGGTTCGCTGGGTTCGCTGGGTTCGATCGGCTCATGCGATTCATGCGGCTCATGCGATTCATGCGGCTCGATCGATTCATTCGACTCATGGAGTTCAAACGGCTCATAGGATTCGTCCATCACATCGCTGGTTTCCTCGATATGAGCAAAATCATCAGTTTCGTCGATCGAACTCTCGCCGTAAATTTCAGCCTCATCATCCTCAGAAAATACAGGCTCAGCTACCGACATTTCTGGATAATAATCGCGTTCCTCAGCATTCTCAGCAGGCGCCGCCGGTTCAAATTCAAATTCGAGCTGCTCGAAAGGCGGCTTGTTCGGGGCCGCTCCCGGGAGAGTCACCGAAACGATCGCATTCTTAGGATTTTTGACGCTGCGATCCGTAAGCACCAAAGGAGAAACCCCCATCAGAGCATAAACATCCTGCTCCTCCGGCGTCATTTCCACCGAAATCACCTCCGGAGGCTCCACCATCGGCTTCATCAACTCAGACTTAGCGGGACGCACGCGATCGAAATCCTCGCGCCTGCCAACAGTCGCCATATTCACCAACCCGAAGCCCTCCGAAGCTGCCCGGATACCGGGGGGTGCCAGATACTCAGAGCGCGTCTCCGCAACGGGCGCGCTCGAAGTATTCGGCAGCCGCAACTTGCTGCGCACCGGTTCCTCCTCCGCCGGGAGGGCAAAAGGCTCTTCACCAATCCGGCGGCGGCGGCGGCGTCTCGTTCCGTTCCCCAAATCCTGATAGCTGGGATGGTTGAGCAAGTCCAAAGGCGAGGCGTTGCTGCCGGTCTCAAAATCCAAACTTTCGCTCTGAGGTTCCCAAGCAGCCCGAGCAGGTTCTGGGGGGCGTTCTTCCCGCACTGGTGCAGGAGTTGCAGCCGCCACAGGCGTCAAGCTGCGGCGTTCCAATCCTTCGGGCAAATTCAACAAAACGCGGTTCGACGTAGCAACAGTGCGATCGCTCGATTCCCGCACCGCTGCGGCGAAGTCTTCTTCCCCGGGCAGTTGCACCAGATGACCCAACCCGCTGCAAGTAGGGCAAGTGTGACCGAACAACTCATAAATATTTTGACCTTGGCGCTTGCGGGTCAGTTCTACCAGTCCCAATTCCGAAAGTTGAGCGATTTGCGGCCGAGCTTTGTCAGCTTTGAGAGCTTTATTGAAATGTTCCAGCACCTGCAACTGATCGCGGCGGGATTCCATGTCAATAAAGTCAACAATAATCACCCCGGCAATATTGCGCAACCGCAGTTGTCTGGCAATTTCCGTTGCTGCTTCGCAATTTGTCCAGAGTACCGTTTCCCGAGCCGTGGCCGATCGAGTAAACGAGCCAGAGTTGACATCGATCACCGTCAGCGCCTCAGTCGGCTCGATAATCACATAACCCCCCGAAGGCAAATCAACCCTCGGTCTGAGGGCTTCTCGAATCGCAGCGTTAACGCGGAAAAATTCTAAAATCGAGGCGCGCTCTCGGTGGTGGTCGATCAAAACTCCCGCAGGCAGTTTACCGCCGTTCCAGCTCATCAACTGCTGCTTCACCCGCTTAATTCCATTTTGCGAGTCCACCACAATCCGATTCACGTCACCGCTGAACATATCTCGCAGCACCCGCTGGATAAAATCGTCATCCCGGTTGAGCAGTGCCGGCGCCCGCGAGGTACCGCCTTCGAGTTGAACGGCTTCCCACTGTTTTTGGAGGACTTCCAAATCTTCCATGATGGCTTCTTCGGTCATCCCTTCAGCTTCGGTGCGCACCAGCAGCCCCATCCCGGCCGGTTTCACCAAAATAGCCAGGGCTCTAAGGCGGTTGCGCTCGGCTTCCGACTTGATCCGCCGTGAAAGATTGACTCCCCTGCCGTAGGGCATCAGTACCAAATAGCGGCCCGGCAGGGTAATGTTACCTGTCAGCCGGGGGCCTTTGCTGCCCGTCGGTTCTTTCATCACCTGTACCACCACTTTCTGCTGGGGGGTCAGGAGTTCTGTAATTGCTCCTGCCGAGCGTTTAAGGCGCAGCGGGCCGAGGTCTGTTACGTGCATGAACCCGTTACGTTCTGGGTCGCCAATATTGACGAATGCCGCATCTATCCCGGGGAGTACATTCTCGACTATTCCCAAGTAAATGTCGCTGACTTGGTGGCTCCCTGTGGCTACCACAAGTTCTTGGATTTGATCTTCTGAAAAGACGGCAGCAATGCGATGCTGCTCTGCTATAACTATCTGCTTTGTCATTCAATTTCCTCACAAAACTGGCAGCAAGTTAGAGACACTTACGCACTCATAGTGCCTCTGACTTTGACTGTAATTAGTAGTAGCTTGAAGAGTTATGAGCTGTGAGTTGGTGCAGGGAGGAAGGAAATTTAACTGTTGACCGTTCACCGTTCACTGTTAACTGTTACAGATAACTGTTCATTGTTAACGGTTCACTGTTACAGATAAAGTAGTTAAACCCGCCCGTACAGAGTTATGAGTTATGCTCAGCAGATAAATCTGAGAGATAGAAATAAGGAGGCTTTTATCGAGTTAGTAATATTGAGTTTTGAGTTGAGAATTGCGAAATCAATACTCAAAATCCAACACTTAGAACTCTTCCTTTGAACTCAGGGAATAAATTCAGTGACACCGTACCAATTTCTTAACACACAACTTAACACTACGAACTGATAACTCCGCTTGCGTGGTGGTTGAGGGCTGGTTTTGAGCGAAAGTAGGTAGGAGTGAAAGCGCCTAGACTTTTGTTGAATTCTTGCGCGATCGCACTCAACACACCCCTGATTGGCATTCGACTGCAACCTCCGCCCCTGCCAACCCTAAAACCTCGTCAATCGATTTTAGATTTTAGATTTTAGA
>NZ_JAUBPO010000044.1:5538-38985 GCF_036700785.1 Microcoleus sp. S28C3
TTTTAGATTTTAGATTTACTCCACAGATGAATCTGGGAGATTGAACTTTAGTCTAAAATCTAAAATTTTTGGTTCTCTACGACTTAAGTCGGGGGCTTATCTCCGTTTTTTGACGGGTCAGTCGATTTTAGATTTTAGATTTTAGATTTTAGATTTACTCCACAGATGAATCTGGGAGATTGAACTTTAGTCTAAAATCTAAAATTTTTGGTTCTCCACGACTTAAGTCGGGGGCTTATCTCCGTTTTTTGACGGGGCAAAAACATCTATTGTTGAATACCCGCTCTGCGGCTTGAACCGTTAAATTTTTGAGTAAGCCGACGGCCGACAACCAGTCGATCGGTCGAAATTAATCGCTAAATTTGGTTCATACCCCGCTCCTGCGGGTTTGGCGCTAGATTTAGCCTGTGAATGTACAACAAAAAGGCTTGAAGTCTTGAACAGAAGCAATTTGCACCCAGCCCGCGTTGCTGGTTGACGAGGGCGGCGAGCGACTAAAGCGCTCGAGCCGCCGTGGCTTCCATAACAAGCGATTATAGCGTGAAACGAAACATCCCGATCGACTAGAGCCGAAGGTGAAATATTCCACCACAGCTCCCCTATTTTAACCATAACCCAGTATTAGCTGACTACGCTCAACCTGCTGAAGCTGAATTTGCTGCTGACTGACTTGTTCGAGCATGAAAACAATATGTTCTGGCTTTAGCAAGTTGCCGTCGCTGCGACAACTGCCGGTAAAGCGCAAGACGGCTCTACTTTCGGATGTACCGCCAGAGGCAGAGGCGCTGCTTTCTGCTTTCTGCTCTACAAGTTCTAGTTTGTGCAGCCGATCGCGCAAATTGACATCCTGCGTCTTTCCCGACTTAGTAGTGTGCACCCGCCAAAAAGCCTCGGTTTCGGCGATCGTCTTCACCCAAGCTTCCCAGTTGGCATCAGGAGCGACGGAGACAGGAGCAGAATTTTCACGGTCTAATTCGCCATTTTCTGTCAACGAGCCCGCTACAGCGACAGTAATCACGTACTCCGCTGCTTCCAACAACTGACTGGCAGAAGCAGCCTTGAGATCGATCGGCTCAACCTTGTAAATCGGAATATTTTCCGGCAGCTTTGCGGCCAACTTTTCCCGAAAACTCTCAATATCGATCGGCTCAGTTAGCTCAAAGTCGGCAATTTCGCCAGTGCTGGTAACGCCCAGAGGCAGAGCATTTGCCAGAGAAATCCGAGGGTTCGGGTGGAACCCGCCAGTAAAAGAAATCGGCAAATCAGCTCTGCGGACTACTCGATCGAGCAATCGGAGCAAATCCAAATGACCCACCAAAGCCATATCGCCCACCTTCCCGAACCAAACCCGCAAACGCTGTTTCCGCTCCGTATTCGGCACGAACTCCCCGGCAAACTCAGGAATTGGCAGCGCATCCACAACCACATTGTGTCCGAAATCGGTGCCGCAAACCCCGCAGCGCGAACAGCCTTCAAAGGAACAGTCGGGAACCGTCGCTGCTTCTAAAGCCTTTTGCAAGTCAATTTTCAGCCAGTTTTTGTCGATTCCCGTATCTAAGTGATCCCAAGGCAGGGCCCGATCGAGAGAGAGGGGGAGAGTGGGGGAGGGGGAGTGGGGGAGATCCGGAGAATTGGGAAAATCTTCCTTGATTTCTCTTCCTTCTTCCTTCTTCCTTCTTCCTTCTTCCTTCTTCCTTCTTCCGACGGACATCGAACTGACATCCGTTACATCCGTTACATCCGTTACAGAATCCGTTGCCGAACTTCCTTCTTCCTTCTCGTCTTCCTTCTCAAAAAGATTCCACTCGCCGCTTTCGACTTGGCGGTATTTCCAGGTAAGGCCCGACTCGTCGATCGCCTGAGTCCAAGCTTTGTAAGCCTGATCCAAACTTTCCCACCACGCATCCATACCCGCGCCAAGTTCCCAAGCGCGGCGGACTACAGCAGCCAAACGCCGATCGCCCCGTCCGACAAAATCCTCCATTGCCGAAATGCGCACATCAGTGTAATTCACTTTTACGCCCCGCATCCCCCGAAATTCTCCCTTCAGGAGTTTTTGCTTGCGGGAAAACTCAGCAGTAGAAACCGAGTGCCACTGAAAAGGAGTGTGAGGCTTAGGCGTAAAATTAGAAATTGTCAAGTTAAAATTCAGTCCCCGCCGGCCATCCACCCTGCATTCGCGGTGCAGCCAGCGGACTGTTTCGGCGATGCCCAGAACATCAAAATCTGTTTCCCCAGGCAAACCGATCATAAAATACAGCTTGATTTTATCCCAGCCGCGATCGACCGCAGTTTTGACACCCCGGAGCAATTCTTCGTTTGTCAAACCTTTGTTAACGATGTCCCGCATCCGCTGAGTACCAGCTTCCGGGGCAAAAGTCAAACCGCTTTGCCGCGTGCCGCCGAGAATGTCGGCAATATTATCGTCAAATCTGTCAACCCGCTGGCTGGGTAGAGACAGAGAAATATTTTTATCTTTCAGGCGATTTTTGATTTCCATCCCGACTGCTGGGAGTGCCAGATAGTCGGAACAACTGAGGGAAAGCAGGGAAAACTCGCTGTGCCCGGTGGCTTGCATTCCCTGTTCGATCGCCTCTACGACTTGCTGCGGTTCGACATCGCGCGCGGGGCGAGTCAGCATTCCCGGCTGACAGAAGCGACAGCCGCGGGTGCATCCCCGGCGGATTTCTACTGTCAGTCTGTCGTGTACTGTCTGGACGTAGGGAACCAGGCCGATCGAATAAGCTGGTATCGGAGTCGCGACGCGGCGCAGAATTCGTTCTGGAACTTGCGGGCGGTTGGGATGAACAGAACCGTCGGCCGCCATGTCGTAAAATTGCGGGACGTAGACGCCTGGAATTTGCGCTAAATCCAGCAGCAATGCTTCTCGGCTCAAATTATTAGTTTTGCCTTCTGCCAAAATCAAGCCAATTTCTGGCAGCAATTCTTCTCCATCTCCCAAAGCGATGAAGTCAAAAAAGTCAGCGTAGGGTTCGGGATTGGAAGTTGCTGTTTGCCCGCCAGCAAAAATCAGCGGCATTTGACCGTTTTGGTCATTTGTCGCTCTTTCTTGCCAAGTTAGGGGAATGCCGGCTAAATCCAGCATTTCCAGAATGTTTGTTGCTCCCAGTTCGTAGCTCAGGCTGAAGCCCAGAATATCAAATTCTGTGAGCGATCGCCTGGATTCTACCGCAAACAGGGGAGTTTGAGTCGATCGCAGTTTTGCTGCCAAGTCTGGTGCGGGCAAATAAGCTCGATCGCACAACTGCCTCGGCAAGGCATTCAAAATGTTGTAAAGGATGATGTGCCCCAAATTGGAAGCACCAACTTCATACACTTCTGGGTAAGTGAGCACCCAGCGCACAGACGCCCCGTCCCAATCCTTGTGGGCAGCCCCCAATTCGTTTCCCAGATAACGAGCAGGCTGATTGATTTCTGCTGAAAGTAATTCTTCGACTTTTACTGCCACGGCTCGACTCGCTAAATATCTGCGACTCTTAAGCAGCCTACCTTAAAATCTGCCAACACGCCAACGGCAGTCCTCTGTCTTTTGGGGCATTTAACCGAATTTACTCGGTTTTGTTGCTTGTTTTCGCCGAGGAGGAACCTCTACCAGTGCTGGTTTGCGCAGGAGTTTTCGGCTTCAAAGCTATCGACATTTTCAAATATCTCAAAAACTCGATCGAGTTGACTGAGTTCCAGAATCATCCTAATCCCGGGGGATACCGAGCAAATACTAAACCTGCGCCCCATTCTTTTCGCCTGCTTGAGGCCCGAAACCAATGCCATCAAACCGGCACTGTCAATAAATGTTACTGCGCCCAAATCTACGAGTACCGCTACAACCCCAGGGGCTGCAATTGCTGTGATGAGTTCCCGTCCGAATTCTCCGGAGGTGGCTGCATTCAGGTGGTCTAGGGGTCGAATCACCGTAATTGGTTTATGGGCAAGAAGTGTCTGCATAATATGTCAAACCTATGGTTGCTACGTATTTTCAACTACTGCGCTGGACAGGTGTAAGCCTAAACCTACTTGATTACTCTGAGCCTAGCTTACTATAAGGGAAACCGACCAGTTGTTTTCAGTATTTTTACGTAATCTTTATTTATTGACTGTTTTTTATGAAATTTTGCGTAAGATTTGCGGAGGAAAAGTAAGCTACTATACTATTTTTTATTTATGCCAGTAGGTTTAGTATTGGTAAGTGTAAACATTGCGATCGACCTTGCCCTAGCTGTTAGGTTAAACAGAACAATGTAATTGGAATCACTTGTTAGTTCTGATTTAGATCACTTGCTCGCTGGACTGTTCAGAGGAAAATAAAACTGTACGGAGTTCTCCGACCTACTATGCAAGCAACTCATGCTATTCGTCAACTTGTAGAAAAAGCCCTCTACATTAAGCAGTTGACACCTGACATTGAAAACGAAATCAACTACGAGCTCACCCGTTTGGGGTACATCTCGGATATTGATTATGAGGCTTTAGAGTTATTAATGGATGAAATGGATGCTGGCCGGGTGCAATTGGTATCTACCTGTGGATAGTTGCAACGGGACGACCAGTCAATATTAAAGAGGGGAAAAATCCTTGCACGCTGGGAAATAGAGGAGTGTGAGAAGCCTTGACCCCAGCAGAATATTTTCCAAATGAAGCAGCTAGTTACTGAAGTTGAGATTTGAGGAGATACTGTTAAGGGCGATCGTCCCTGCACCTCCGATCGAAAGCAAAAAATTTTGACCTAAATTAAATTTATAACTTTAGAGGCTTGACAAATTAGGTTTAATTGTGATTAAAACTCAGGCTTAATGAAGCAGCTAGTTACTGAACTTGAGATTTGAGGAGATACTGTTAAGGGCGATCGTCCCTGCACCTGCGATCGAAAGCAAAAAATTTTGACCTAAATTAAATTTATAACTTTAGAGACTTGACAAATTAGGTTAATTGTAATTAACACTCATACTTGCTGTTAGCAGACTCAGGTAGAGGCAGGTTTTTTTTACAACAAGCATTTTTTAGGAGTGAGAGGGAGACGGTCGCAGACGGACAGTAAATGCAAAACTGAGATGCTCCCGGTTTTTTTGTGCTGAGATACTTGATTGGTAATTGGTAAGCAAGTTTGAGCCATTACGCACCCTACGAACTGACTTGAAAAAAACATTTTTCGCCCGGATGCTACGATCGCTCGAATGCCAGAAAATTGATTTGTAGTTACGACATCCGTCATCGCGGAGTCAATCTAAAATCTAAAATCTAAAATCTAAAATCGTTCGATCGCGCCGCCAAACTTTGCACCACCGCGACCAACTCAACAGGCTCGATCGGCTTGGACACGTAAATTTGAAAACCTTGCTGCAGCGCCCGTACCCGTTCCTCTACCCTACCAACCGCCGTGAACGCCAACGCCGGAATTTCCCTGTCCGCCACGAGCGATCGTACTTGCGGGAGCAGAGCCTCTCCATCAGGGGCCTGCATCTCGATATCGATCGCCAACACATCCGGATTCAGCCTGGCGAGCGCCTCCAGGGCTTCCATTCCCGAGCTAGCGGTCTCCACCAGGGCCCCGCAATCTTCGAGCACTGTACAAGCCAAATCCAGGCAATCCGCGTCGGTATCGACCACCAACACCCGCAATCCAGAAAGATTGCTGCTGACAAAAGACTTATTTACAGGGGCTCGCGCCTTCTTGCTGTGAGCAACCGCAAACTCCTCTGGCCCGGAAACAGAAAATCCGCAGTCGCCATTTGGCTGTTTAATTGGCAATCTCACCAAAAAGCTCGCTCCTTGTCCCTTCCCGGCCGATTCCGCTTGCACCGTCCCCCCGTGCATTTCCACAAAATGGCGCACTAGGGCCAAACCCAAACCCAATCCGTTGTACGATCGCTTTGTAGAACTGTCAGCTTGGCTGAACCGATCGAAAACGTGGGGCAAAAACTCTTCCGCAATCCCTTGTCCGGTGTCGCTGACCTCAATTTCCACACTAGCGAGCGACAAATTTGTACAGCAAGCGGAGTCCTCAGGGGCGAGCGTCCCCTCCAGCTTCCGCACCGCCACCCTCACCTGTCCGCCATCGGGAGTAAACTTAATCGCATTCGACAGCAAATTCCACGCTACCTGTTGCAAGCGGCCGGCATCGCCAAAAATCCGCCCCGCAGTTGTGTCGAAATCCGTCACAATTGCAATATTTTTTGCTCCAATCGCGGGTGCGAGAGTATGGAGCGCAGACTCAACAGTCGAAATCAAATCCACTGACCGCAAATTCAGCGACAGTTTGCCGGTAATAATCTGCGACACGTCCAACAAATCCTCGATCAGAGTTGCCAGCGATCGCGTATTGCGGTCGATCGTTTCCAGAGCCCGAACCGTGGTTTTTTCGTCAAACTTGCGGTTGCGCAGCAGTTGCGCCCATCCCAGCATCGCATTGAGCGGCGTTCGCAATTCGTGGGACAAAGTTCCCAGAAATTCATCTTTAATCCGGTTCGCCCGCGCCAATTCCTGGGCTCGAGCTTGCAGTTCTCTTTCCAATTGTTTGCCAACGGTCAAATCGAGAATAAAAGCCACAGATTCTTGCCGCTTTTTGGCCAGCAAAACATATCCGATCAACACCGGAATCCGGCTGCCGTCTCTCCTCCAAAATTCCTTTTCGTAGGGAGTGCAAGCCCCCGTTGCTTGTGCCTCTGCAATCCCCTTCTCGTCGAGACAGAGGTACTCCGGCGGCGTGATGTCAATCCAGTTTAATTCCCCGCGCTGCAACTGTTCCCGCGTGTAACCAACTATCCGCAAAAATTCATCGTTAGCCTCCACGATATTGCCGTTAACATCTCCGAAGATAATTCCCATTAAGTTAGCTTCGGCCAACATTTTCAGCTTTTCTTCGCTAGCTTTGAGTGCAGCTTCTGCTTGCTTGCGATCGCTAACGTCTTGGATGTAAGCCGACAAACCAGAATCGGAAGGATAAAAACGCACCTTCAACCACTTATTCCATAACGGCACGAATTCTTCATATTCGACCGTAACCTTTTCTGCTAATGCTTTGCCAGCCATTTTGTTAAACGGTAAATCGATAGCCCAGGGAAATATCTCCCAAACATTTTTACCGATCAGTTCGGCTTCTGACTTGCCTAAAAGCTCCAGAGCTTTCTGGTTGACATAGGTGTAGTTCCCCTTTAAATCGACCGCGATAAAAGCGTCGGTAATGCTTTCGAGAATGTTAGTAATTCGATCGTTTGCCGATTGCAGCGCTTTAGCTGTTTCTTCTGCTTGCTGGCGAGCTGCTTGTTCGCGCAACAAAGCAGCACCGCGTTCTTGTTCTGCAAGTTTTCGATCGCTAATATCGATGTAAGAACCGATGTAACCTGCAAAAGTGCGATCGGGCCTGTACCTAGGTACGCCCGTACCCAAAACCCAGCGGTATTCCCCGTCGTAGCGCCTCATGCGGCATTCGATCCGGTACTCGGTGCGATCGTCGAAAGCTCTCCGGTAAATATCCCGACATTCTGGCAAGTCATCGGGGTGCAAGCTTTCCATCCAACCAGTGTCCCTTTCTTGCGCCAAAGTTCTACCGGTAAACTTCAGCCATCCTTTGTTAAAGTAATCGCCAAGTTGGTCAGTGTCCGACATCCAAATCATCACCGGCGCGGTATCTGCCATAATCCGAAATCGAGCTTCGCTCTCCTGCTGCTGTGCTTCGGCTTGCTTGCGGTCGTTCCGTTCTTGAACTTCCCGCAGGGCCCGCTGAATCGACGGCACCAAGCGTATCAAACGGCGTTTGAGAACATAATCGGTAGCGCCGCTTTTCAAAGTTTCGATCGCCACTTCCTCGCCCAAAGTAGCCGACACAAAAATAAACGGCACTCCCGGACAAGTAGCGTGGGCGATTTCCAGCGCTTCTTCTCCGCTAAAACAAGGCAACATATAATCTGCCAAAATAATGTCAAAATAGTGTTTTTCCAGCGCGTTAGCAAAGTCTTCCCGAGTTTCCACACACAGCAGAGAAAATTCGATTCCGCCATCTATTAGATATGCCTCAATCAGTTCGGCATCTAGGGGACTGTCTTCTACTAAGAGGATATTGAGCTTTTTCACAAAAATTCCTTTTATTTATATATTAGTTCTCACACAACCCCCTCTGGCAGCTACTTGTTAAGTGCGATCCACAAAAGTATTGCGTGTTAAATTGCCTAAAAAAATGTAAAAATCCATTGTTTCATCAGTTAAGCTTTCACATTTCAATCATAACTTCTAATCAAGTCTTTTGCTACTTGCAGCAAGGTTAATCTCTGGTCTAACTTGATTGCCTATCGCCCTTGCTTTTCCTTAACTTTCACCTGCTTTCAATCACTCCACACCGCTGTGGTCTTGCTTCTTGCCAGCAGTTTAACCATACCCTGTCAAACAAATAGTCTCGCTCTTACTGCTAGAAACAACTAGCTATTTAGTAATTTATCTCGCTTACTGCTAACTACTGCTACCTCGTTTGGCAGATTATTTTTTTGTAGCGAACCCCGAGTTACTTCTAAATTGCTTTGCCACTCCTCTAAAGCTTAAATTCGCTTTAATTTTGGCCTTATATCCTTAATTTCGATCGATCCCTTCAAAAAAGTGAAAGTTGCTGGTGTGTCTGCTTTACTTTTTGCCGGATTTGCCTACAATGCAACAGTTGAAACCGGGCGAACATTTGGCTTGTCGATCGCCTTCGTTCGTCAAAAATCACTCTTTGTATAGTGAAAATTGTACTCGCCTTGCATCTGTCCAAAGATATATTTTTGGATAAACATTAAACTCACCCTGCATAGATTCCGCTGAATTCGGTAGAAAGAAGTGTTACCCGGCATAAAATATGAGAAAGCTCGATCGAGCAATTAATTTCCGACACCAATCACAGAAAATTTCCTCTGGACTCACTACACTTGCACACCCAGGTAGCCTCTGACCGATCGGCTTATTGGTTGAGCCAGAGCCAAACTGTCTTAAAATATACAATACGGTGAGCTGCTGCACAGCCCGCATATATTAAAAGCAAGCGCCAACTTGCAATAATTCTTTAAAATATAGGTACAGCACCGGCGATCCTGAACTCTTCCCCGTCAGAAAGGGTAGGGTTTCGCACAATTGAAGACGATCGTCTATGGTGACTTGCAGTAAAGCCCGTGCAGTTGCTTTAGTCTCAGGTTTATTCAGGTTATTGGCAACCAGTTACGAGGAGATTTGACCCGCCGTGCTCCAACGCATCAAACAAGACTTAAAAAACGACCTGATCGCAGGCCTACTGGTAGTGATACCGTTAGCTACCACCATCTGGCTGACAATTACCGTCGCCAGTTGGGTCATCAATTTTCTCACCAAAATTCCCAAGCAGATCAACCCTTTTGACGGACTCCACCCGATTTTGGTGAATCTGCTAAATCTATTAGTAGGGCTGGCTGTGCCCCTGCTGAGCATCTTAGTCATCGGTTTAATGGCCCGCAACATTTTCGGCAAGTGGCTGCTAGACTTTGGCGAACGGCTGTTGCAGGCAATTCCCCTAGCCGGTTCGGTTTACAAAACTCTCAAACAACTGCTGGGAACCATCCTCAACTCAAACGACAAATTTCGCCGCGTGGTGTTAGTGGAATATCCCCGCCGGGGAATCTGGACTTTAGCATTTGTGACCGGTACGATCGAGACTAACGATATTCCGCCTCACCTGTCCGGCGAAACCCCGATCGGCATTTTCATCCCTACCACTCCCAACCCCACCACCGGATGGTACGCTATAGTCCCGGAGGCAGATTTAGTCAATTTGTCAATGTCGATCGAAGATGCCTTTAAAGTCATCATCTCCGGCGGCATCGTCAACCCCAGCAACTCAGTTCCAGTACCCCCCGAAAACAATAAGGGCAAAACACTCGAACCCTTGGTATCTGAATCAAGATACCAGGCTGTCCCAGTCGAAGAAGACTAAACCAAGACATCTTTATTCGCCCGTAAAGCCGTGTAAACTTTCGCCATAGCAGATAATATTTGGACAAAACCAGCCCAAACCGAGACAGCCTACATTCAGAAACCCGGTTTCGAGCATAAATCTGGGGTTTGACAGCGAAGTATCTGTAAACAACCCGCCGCTGGCGAGTCAGAGGGCTGGTTTTGTACCGCTTTTAGTTTAGTTTTCTGCTAAAGTCCAAGTCGGCGCGCGATCGAAAAACTTCCTAAATTCTCAATTCCTATCTAAAAACTATGAAAAAAGCCCGCGAAACAGCACGCGAACTCGCACTCCTCGGCATCAGCCAACTGCCGACGAATCCAGAGCTCTTAGAAGCCAAGAAACTGCAAGATGTTCTCCTCGCAGCCATCCGCGCCCTGACAACAGAAGTTCAAGAAGCCCTAGAAACAGCAGCATCCGAAGTGCAGCGGAGTAGCGACAAACTGCTTGCCAGCGAAATCCGCGCTGCCGATATACAAAGTGCTAGAACAATGGTGCGGGAAGCAGTCGAACTCACCCAAACCGCCATCAACCGTCTCGGTTCAGCAATGGAGTTTCCAGAACTGATCCAGCTAGCCAACCAGCAAGATGTCCGCACCTATGCTTTGCAAATCCTGACGAAAGTCAGCGCCAACCGCGTTCAAATTGACGAATTGCTCTCGGAAGCGCTGGTAGACTGGCAAATAGAACGCTTGGCCAGGATCGATCGAGATATCATGAGAATCGCCATCGCCGAAATCCTATATCTGGGCCTAGCCGAACAAGTCAGCGTCAGCGAAGCCGTCCAACTCGCAAAACGCTACAGCGGTGACGAAGGACATCGCTTCATCAACGGAGTCCTCCGCCGAGTAGTCGATAAAATCAATGCAGAAGTTGTTAGTCCGTAGTCCTCAATCATCAGTCAATAGTCTGTAGGGTGCCCTTCCGGTCGCGCACCTTACTTACCCCGCAGTCTGTAGGGTGCCCTTCCGGCCGCGCACCTTACCCAGAGTCATGAGCAATCGGCAATCACACCAATCAGCAATCGGCAATCGGCTCTAAACTAGGGACTGATAACTATATTCGCAATTTCCTATGGTATTTAATTGGTTTCGTCGCCAGTACAGCGAAAGCAAATCTTCTGAAACAGAGGCAACCCCCGAACAGCCGCCAGATGAGCCGGCAAAATCGGCATCGGTTGAGCCTCAAACAGATGCAACAGAGCAAGGCTCTCCTGCTGTAGCCGAAGATTATCTCAACTGGGCCAAAGCTGCTTACAAAAATATTCAAAAACAGCAAAAACCCGAAACAGAAGTTTCCGAGACAGCAGCGCCCGAGGTTCCAACAGCCGAAACAGAAATCGCGACAGTTCCAGAAGTTCCAGAAGCGGCGACTGTGGAAACAACCGAGGCTCACGAACTCGAACCAGCACCGAAAGCACAAACTGTTGCAGAAGTTTCAGAAGTGGCAGAAGCTCCAGTAGTTGAAGCTACCGAGGCGGTAGAAATCGATGCAGCTAACCCAGTAGAAATTGCCGAAACTCTGCAACAAACAGCCGGGGCGATCGATATTTCACCTATTGCTCAAAAATTAGAAGTTACAGCAGAAAATATAGAAATTGCCGAACCTGCAACGGAGGTTGTAGAAACCGAATCACTCGCATCTGAGGGCGAAGCAGCGGAAGCCCTGCCGTTTTGGGCAAGAGCTCAGGCCGATCGCATCGAGCGCATCGAACGCCTCAAAGAAACCGCAATTGAAGAACCAGAGGCAATTGCAGCCACCGCCGAGAGAGCGGCAATTATCGAAGAAATTCCCGGTTTCGCCTTTGACGAAGGCTTCCTGTGGTCTTCAGAAATCTTAGCCAGTCAAGGCCGCCGGCCAGATCAAGTATCCGTTGAAGAAATCACTTGGCTGCAAAAACTGCGGAAAGGCTTAGAAAGAACTCGCCGCAGCTTAATTAATCGACTAAAGGCGATCGTCGGTCAAGGCCCGCTCAATCAAGACGCGGTAGCCGAAATTGAGACTTTGCTGCTACAAGCCGATGTCGGAGTCGCAGCCACCGACATCATTATCAGTCGCCTCCAAGAAAGACTAAAACAAGAAGTGCTGCCGCCAGAACAGGCTCTAGCCTACCTCAAAACCATCCTGCGCGATATTCTCGACGCTCCCTGTGCCGAAACAGCCGCCGGCAATCCCGCCTACAGTCTGACATTTGCCCCGGAAAAAGACACCTTCAACATCTGGTTGATCGTAGGAGTCAACGGTGCGGGCAAAACTACGACGATCGGCAAACTTGCCCACATTGCCCAAAAATCCGGCTACAAAACCCTAATTGCTGCAGCCGACACTTTCCGCGCCGCCGCCGTCGAACAAGTGAAAGTTTGGGGTTCCCGCAGCGGCGTCGAAATTATTGCCAACCCAGGGAAAAATACCGATCCGGCTGCTGTCGTCTTTGATGCGATCGCCGCCGCCAGCGCCCGAGGCACTGAACTGCTGATCGTAGACACCGCAGGCCGCCTGCAAAACAAAAAAAATCTGATGGACGAATTAAGTAAAATCCGTCGCATAGTAGATAAGAAAGCCCCAGGCGCTACCGTAGAATCTCTACTGGTCTTGGATGCAACACTGGGTCAAAATGGTTTGCGACAGGCAGAAGTATTCGCAGAATCTGCAAAATTAAGCGGAGTAGTATTGACAAAGCTCGACGGTTCTGCTAAAGGTGGTGTTGCCCTAGCAGTAGTGCAGCAGCTTGGTCTGCCAATCCGCTTTATAGGAGTAGGGGAAAGCATCGAAGACTTGCGTCCGTTTTCTAGTTACGAATTTGTGGAAGCCCTACTCGATTTTAGATTTTAGATTTTAGATTGATGAGGCATTTGCCAGCCGCGCCCATTTTTTGGAGGCGGACACAGAGCTTCAAAATCTCAAATTATTAACCTCAAACTAGCATCGCAGGACTTGCGCCGATCGCCACGAGCGATCGAGTGAAAACTAAATATCTAGAAACAATACCTTAGTTCTGTTATTGCTTGGTTGGGATCAAACCGCCAGCCCAAACAAGCGTGTCAAATTAAGCTCAAATGTGTAGTATCAGTAGGCTGTCTGATTGCACTTTCTTCCCGATCTCCCTGGCGCCCCCCTGATAGTCGGGTGGGACAGGAAATGGTCGAAGTCCCCCTTCTTCTTAGGGGGAGCCGCTGCGGTCTTGGGCGGGTCCAAGTAGAGCCAGCAGCGTGGATTTAGGGGGTATCTAGACTCAGCTATAAACGAGATTTCTTAAGAATTTTAGACTTAAGTTGATACCAATGTCCTAGTGCCCAACTTACTCGATCGAACCAAACTACTTGCTCGAAAAAAAAACGGGTTTCTGTTCAAGTGGCCCGTAAGTCCTCAATCATTCCTCCCTCTAACATCGAAAATCACAAATTAAAAATGACTGCTGTGCCTTTGCCTCGCCCCTCACCTCAACCTGCTGACCGCCCTCCTGGTCGCAATTCCACCGACGCGACGCCAGTATTTGCCCTCAAAGAACTGGTGGCACGCTTGCACCGATACCAGCACAACGTTCAAGATATGTTGGGTTCGCTGGGATTTGCCCTGCGCAGTTTTAACAATCTCAACCAATTTTTGGAGTTGGTGCCTTTAGTGGCGACTCGCGTTACTGACGCCGACGGGGGAGCTTTAGTGCTGTTCAAACCCAACGGTCAAGTCAGGTTCCAGCAGTTGCACTGTCAGGAAGGACGGCAGTGCCAAGATATGCGAAAAGCGCTGGAAATAGCCACCAGGCAAGCTACAGCAGGTGCGAGCGCTAATGCTGCATCTTATTCGGAAACCTCTGGGCAAACCTCTAGTCTCGACCTACAAGTCGGCCGTTATTTGGGCCCGGATGTTCATTTGTTTGGGGCGCCAATTTTAGTCAAGAATTTGGAACGGGGACGGCTTTATGTTTTTAGCAGTGACCCGCAATATGTCTGGACTCCCAGCAGACAGAAATTAGTTCGGTTGGTGGCGGATCAAACGGCCGTGGCGATTTGCAAAGACGAACTTACTGTTAAGTTGGCTGAAAAAGACCGCTTAGACAGAGAGTTAGAAATCGGGGCGGAAATTCAATTGCGGCTGCAACCCCGCAGTTGTCCGAAAATTCCCGGCCTTGACGTAGCCGCCCGCTGCCAAACTGCTAGCAGAGTCGGCGGAGATTATTATGATTTTATTCCCGCTGACTATGACCCGATCGGCAAGGAAGATGAGGGGGAACACCCCCCATCCCTGATTAAAAATCTCAAGTCAAAAATCGACAAGGGCCGCTGGAGCATCGTGATCGGCGACGTGATGGGCAAAGGAGTGCCGGCGGGCCTGCTGATGACGATGACACGGGGTATGCTGCGGGCCGAGGTTTTGAACCGCCACTCGCCTGCGAGAATTTTGCAACATTTAAACCGGGTAATGCACGCGGATTTGGAAAATTCCCACCGTTTTGTGACTCTGTTTTATTCGGAGTATGACCCAAAAACTCGGGTTTTGTCTTACAGCAATGCTGCTCACCACCCGCCTTTGCTGTGGCAAGCTGCAACTAATACGATTCTTCAGCTCGATACTTTGGAGGGAATGTTAATTGGCCTGGATGCTGATTCTCAGTACCAAGAAGCCCAAATTCAATTGCAGCCAGGAGATACTATTATTTATTACACAGACGGATTTACTGATGCTGCTAATCAAAGGGGCGATCGGTTTGATGAGGATAACTTGACCTCGGCTTTTCAGTGGGCTTGTCAAAATTATCAGCACTCTGAAGAAATTTTGGATTATTTGTTCGATCGGGTTCACCAGTTTATAGGCATCGGCAATCGCAATGAAGATGACATGACACTGGTTGTACTTAGGCTAACACCTTTAGCAGGAGAAAATCACCATGATAGTTAATTTAATGCCGGAAATTACTGCTGGATTAATCAACTCGATTAGTTGGCAGGATGCTGCTCACGTGTTAGTTTGGAAATCTCATTTGAGTTCGACGGTGGTTTTGGGTCAAAGCTACGACATTTTTAGCAATTTCCAGAAAGCTTGGAACCATTTTGTTTCGACTGGTCAAATAGGAGCTTTTTTTATAGGTATTTTTGTTGGCTGGTTCATTAAAGGGATTATTCCTTAGAGTTCTTGTCGAAGCAGGTATCGGGAACGGATTTAAAAGGTTTGTAGCCACAAGTTAACTTTTTTCTGATGCAGCAAAAGTTTTACATTTTTGTAGTCAAGACTTCAGTTTTTTCTGGTCAATAGATGTATAAAAAGTTTGCAGTCAGGACTTGAGTTTTTTCTTGCCGAATTTGGATGGAGGGCTAAAGTCTTTGCTACAAACCGGAGGAAGGACTAAAGTCTTTGCTACAAATTGGTTTTTAGAGACTTCTGCAACAGAGATATAATCTAGTTTTAGCTTGAGCAATGACAACACAACAAAAAACTTGGAGTCAAAGATTTGAATCGGCGCTGCACCCGGCGATCGCCCGATTCAATGCTAGTATTGGCTTCGATATTGAATTGATTGAGTACGACTTGACTGGTTCTGTCGCTCACGCTAAAATGCTGGCAAAAACGGGGATTATTTCCGCAGCAGAAGGCGAACAGTTAGTCAATGGTTTGGAACAGATCCGATCCGAATACCGCCAAGGACTTTTTGTTCCGGGAGTTGAGGCAGAAGACGTTCACTTCGCTGTAGAGAAGCGGCTGACGGATATCGTGGGAGATGCGGGGAAAAAGCTGCATACGGCCCGATCGCGCAACGATCAAGCAGGTACCGATACTCGCTTGTATTTGCGCGATCGCATCGCAGAAATTCGCGAGCAATTGCGGGAATTTCAAGGGGTTTTGCTCGATATTGCCGATCGTAACGTGGAAACTTTAATCCCCGGTTACACTCATTTGCAGCGCGCTCAGCCGATCAGTTTGGCTCATTACCTGTTAGCTTATTTTGAAATGAGCGATCGCGATTGGGAACGCCTCGGCGATATCTGCAAGCGGGTGAATGTTTCGCCTTTAGGTTGTGGCGCGCTGGCGGGGACGACTTTCCCGATCGACCGAAATTATACGGCAGAACTCTTGCAATTCGACAAAGTTTATGCTAATAGCTTAGATGGAGTGAGCGATCGAGATTTTGCCATAGAATTTCTCGCTGCTGCCAGCTTGATTATGGTACACCTGAGCCGCTTGTCAGAAGAAATGATTTTGTGGTCTTCTCACGAATTTGGATTTATTACGCTCAAAGATAGCTGCGCTACGGGTTCTAGCATCATGCCCCAGAAAAAAAATCCCGACGTGCCGGAGTTGGTGCGGGGCAAAGCGGGGCGGGTGTTCGGTAACTTGCAAGCCTTGCTCGTAGTAGTGAAGGGACTTCCTTTGGCCTACAACAAAGATTTGCAAGAAGATAAAGAAGCTTTGTTTGATACCGTGAGAACGGTACAGGGTTGCTTGGAAGCAATGACGATTTTGCTGCGGGAAGGAATCGCGTTTAATGGCGATCGCCTCGCCGCGGCAGTTACGGAAGACTTTTCTAACGCTACAGACGTAGCCGACTACTTGGCCGCCAAAGGCGTTCCCTTCCGCGAAGCTTACAACTTAGTCGGCAAAGTCGTCAAAACTTGCCTCTCGGGGGGCAAACTCCTCAAAGATTTGACACTTGAGGAGTGGAAAGATTTGCACCCTGCGTTTGAGACAGACATTTACAGCGCGATCGCACCTCAGCAAGTGGTGGCGGCTCGCAATAGTTACGGGGGTACCGGGTTTGAACAAGTGAGAAAATCACTTATCGCTGCGCGCGATCGGATCGCCTAAACATCGTTGAATTATTGGACAAATTCCGGGTGGCTATCTCTCCTTAAAACGATCGTGTTTTCCACTCTGGTTCTAAGTTCGGCAGATAGCCTCAGCAATTAATCTTCAGCAGCAGCCATGTCTTTGTCTCTGCCGCCACCGCTCATGGCGCCCATGCCACCGCCGTTGCCACCGTCAAATCGCCTTCTCTTGTTGGAGAACATATCTTGATTTCTCCGCTTGCGAAACTTGCGAGCGTATGCTTGATTTCGTTGTGCCTTCTCTTTCTTGAGATTGCGGCGCTTAGCCATTCTGACCTCACTAATAAACATTGACAGTCCCCGGGCTTTCACGCCCGGGGATTCTTAAGGTTGACACTCTGTGCACTCTTGGTGACGGAGATTCTTGGTTCAGCGAAGTCACTTGCTTGCGACTGGATTGCTCCAGCCTCAGTAGAGGTGTTTTCTCCCCAAGCGTAAATTCCGGTATGTCCTACCGTACTCGATCAGTTCTCTTTATGTAGTTAGGTTTTGTTCAAATTTAGCTTTCCTAAACCGCAACACCGTTAGGTGTGACTACGCACTCAACTAATCCAGTTAAGTTTTTACGTTGTCTAGTTATACTCAATTTTAGACCGATGACGATCATAGCACACCCGGCACAAGACCCCGAAAAAAGAACACGGGGATTCAAGTCGCTGGGAATCCGGGCCCGATGGGACGCAATGTTTTCAATCTTCCAGAATATTTCTATAAACTCTTGACAAATACGACAAATGACAATCAATCCCGGTGACGTAGCTCCTGTCTTCAGCCTGCCCGACGCGCAAGGCAATTTCGTCAGCCTTGCAGATTTTCGAGGGCGGCGAGTTGTACTTTACTTTTACCCTCGGGACAATACCCCTGGCTGTACCAAAGAAGCTTGCGGCTTTCGCGACATTTACTCAGACTACGAGTCGCGCAATATTGCAGTCCTCGGCGTCAGCACAGACGGGGCCGGGTCCCACGCCAAGTTTGCAGCTAAATATCAACTGCCTTTTCCCTTGCTGTGCGACTCAAACGCCGAAGTCGCTACCGCCTACGGCTGTTACGGACTCAAAAAGTTTATGGGAAAAGAATTTATGGGAATTACTCGATCGACCTTCGCGATCGACCCTGATGGTAGGATTGAAAAGGTTTATCGGAAAGTCAAAGCAGAAACTCACGCAGCCGAGATATTAGCAGACTTGCCAGACCTCTCGCCTGAATTAAAAATTAAAAATTAAGACTTTTGAGCTGCCAGCTAACAAACCTGAAATTACTTTCCCCTAAACAAGCTTTTGAGTTTATGCGTCGATTGTGGCAAATTGGACAAACTGTGCTGGGGCTGATTTTTCGACATCCCATCACTGGTACTGCCGTGATTCCGGTATTGCCTGACGGGCGAATTGTGTTAATTCGCCGCCGCGACAACGGTCGCTGGGCACTGCCGGGAGGTATGGTGGATTGGGGAGAAGATATTCCCACAACTGTGCGGCGGGAATTAGCAGAGGAAACAGGACTCGATTTAGTCAAAATCCGCCGCTTGGTGGGTGTTTATTCGGCGGCAGATCGAGACCCTCGCCTGCACTCGATTTGTATCGTGGTGGCAGCAGAGGTAGATGGAAAGATGCAAGTTCAGGATACGCTTGAAGTCAGCGAGGTTGAGGCTTTTTTGCCCGCATCGCTGCCGGAGGGCGAGCTCAGCCACGATAACGACCAACACTTACAGGACTATTTTCAAGGCCTGACAACTTTGGCGTAAACCGGCGGGGCATCCAAATTTGAGAGAAGTCGGAAATTACCTCGCCGTCAAAAGTTTTCTGTTATGACTGTGAAATTAATTTTCACTGTTTTCCTACTTTTATTTACAAACTCTGAACATTAAATTAATCATCTTTTTATTACTGAATATTTAACCGGATGTACTCATCGTTACGCAATTCTCGGGTCAAACTCTCTGTAGGGCAAATCTTCTGGCACGAAGTCGGTCAAGGCCCGAATTTAGTATTTTTGCACGGTTCTTGGCAGGACAGCAGTCAGTGGCTGAGGACGATCGAACATTTGAGCCCCTACTACCAATGCTTCGCACTGGATTTGCTGGGGTTTGGCGACTCGGAACGCCCGAATCTTCATTATTCGATCGACCTGGAAGTAGAATGTCTCGCCCAATACCTCGATACTTTGAAGCTGCGACAGGTTTATTTAATCGGTCACTCTGTGGGTGGCTGGGTGGCTGCCAGCTACGCTATCAAATATCCCGATCGAGTTCAGGGTTTGGTGTTGGTGGCCCCAGAAGGCGTCAAGGTCGGCCATCGGCGGGGGCGGTGGCAGACGGCTAGCTGGCTGATCGGCCAACCACCCCTCGCTTTCTGGTTGCTGCGATCGATCTATCCAATTGCTAAGTTGCTGGGCCGCCAAAACAAGATTGACAGGCTGTTAAAGTTCAGACAGCAGTTGATGCAGTCCCCAGTTGCCGTGCAGTTGCTGTTCCGGCGGCGGCGGGTTGAAATTACAGCGGAATTAGTTGATGAGAATTTGCCTTTGCTGAAAGCGCCTGTTTTGCTGTTACACGGTTCTGAAGATACCCTCGCAGCTTCGTCTCTATGTCAATCCTATGCTGCTCTGGCTCCTAATGCCGAACTGCAATTGGTCAGTCCGGGGGAGACCAATTTGGCGCAGGAAGTCCCGGAACTTGTTGCTAAGTATATTCGCGAGTTTGCTAAGTGAATTGGTAAGTGGTAATTATTGGGAATTGGTCATTGGCCATTGGGAATTGGTCATTGATAAAATGACAACCGTCAACCGTCAACCGTCAACCGTCAACCGTCAACAGTTAACAGGCTAATTCCCCAAAAAATGGCTTCGGGTGCGACAATTACTGCGGAAGCCGTATCGGGAAAAGCTGAGGCGAGATATTGCAGTAACAAAGTTCGATCGCCCCCCGTGAGTGCAATTTTGCTATTAGGAAACAAACACCGCCAATCTTCAATAAAATCCCTAACTCCTGCCACCGTCCCATACACAACTCCGCTTTGAATTGCCCCAGCAGTATCGCTAGCCCAGCGGTGCGGCAGATTTTCTGGTAAGCTGATTAAGGGTAATGCAGCGGTTTTTTTGCCTAGCGACGATAACTGCAAACCCAAACCCGGTAAGATTGCGCCCCCAACTAAATACCTATTGACATCAGCCCCAGTAAATGTTAAAGCTGTACCAGCATCTATAAGTAAAACTGGCCAACCCAATTGGTTGCCAGCACCGAGTAAAGCCAAAGCTCTGTCAATTCCAAGGGTAGGATAGAGTCCCCCGATCGGTAACTGGTCTAAAGTAATAATTCGGACATCAGGATAACTCTGCCAAATTGCTGTTTGTTGGGGAACAACTGAGGCTAAAACTAGAGGCAGGGGAACTAAAGAAAGTGTGTGAGGACTAGAAAAAGCGGGAGTAGCAGGAAGACAACGGAGATTTTGAGAAGATATTTCTTCGATCGACTTCCTTACTGTTTGTACCAAATATTCGACCTTTTGGGCCTCGGAGAGCCGGGAAACAGCATCAGCTTTGAGATGCTCTGTATCCCATGTTTTCTCCAGAGTTTTGCCCGCAAATAATCCCCAGTGCAGGCGCGAATTCCCGATCGCCAAAGCTATTTTAATCTGACCTTTACCTGTCAATTCAGAGGTAAGGTTCTCGGTGCAATCTTGCGGGGGAAAATTGTCAGCAATTGATTTTTCCATGATGCTCGAACGCGCAAATATTGAACTAAAGATAGATGTTAGATTAATTTTATTCGCTTAATCGCGCGGTTAACTCTATTTGACATCTGACCAAGTTCAATGGGGCGCGCCAATTAGTATTGTAGGCTGCAGAGCGCATACTTTATATTTATAAATATTTGTAAAGCAAATAATTGCTATGCTCTGGCTGCATCCTTTATAATGTCTTAAGATATTCCAAAAGTCCTGGTAGCTGCGATCGGACTCTTGGCGGGGTAAGCACAGGTCTAAAAAACCATGATCGACCAAAATACTGTACCAATGCTGAGTAAATATGTCTTTAAAAATACAAGAACACGAAAACCCCTCGCCGAGATTAACTTCGCGGTTGCCTGAACCAGAAAAGTGGATGCAGGAAGAAAGTCTTTCGCAGCCAGAAGTAGACCAACAAAAAGCCCTAATTGTGCAGATGCAGCAGCAAGTTCAGTTATCAAACTTGCTGAACCAAATTAATAACGAAATTCGCAGTACACTTGACATAGAAGAAATTTTGACATCGGCCTGCCGATTGCTGGGGCAAGCGCTACAGTCCAGCCGCGCGAGCATTTTAGTCAAAGAATCAAATACAGAAAAAACTTTAGTCACGCGGGGAGAGTACAACGCGGGGGACTATCCGATCCAACTGGGCATGAAAGTACCGATTACTGACAACCCGCATTTGGCTGCCGTCGTGTCTCAGCAAGAGTCGCTAGCAGTGACAAAGTTTCTCGATTTTCCGGGATTGAACCCACAAACCCAAAAAATTGCCGAAGCTTTGGAGATTAAGTCCATGCTGGCAGTAGCTACTCGCTATCAAGGTGAAGTGAATGGCATAATTGGCTTGCATCAGTGCGATCGCGAACGGGAATGGACTGATTGGGAACGGCAGCTTTTAGAAGGGGTAGCATCGCAATTGGCAATCGCGATCAATCAAGCCAAACTCTACAGCAAAACGCGCCGCCAAGCCGAACGAGAATCGCTGCTGCGGCTGATCGGCAACCAAATTCGCAGTACCCTGGATCTGGGAACTATCCTGGAAACAGCGGTGAGGGAAGTCCGCCAACTGTTGCAGTGCGATCGAGTAATTATGTACCAGTTTCAAGACAACTGGCAGGGAAAAGTTGTTGTTGAAAACATGACGGTTCCTTGGCCTTCAATTTTAGGAGATATGGGGGCGGATAAGTGTTTCCGGGGAGATTACGCCGATCTTTACCAGCAAGGGCGAGTCAAAGCAATTAATGATATTTTTAATGCTGGTTTAGAGCCTTGCCACGTTAATTTCTTAGACAGTTTGCAGGTAAAAGCTAATTTGATCGTGCCGATCGTTACCGCGCGAACAGAAGAAAATTACCCCGACACAGCCGGAAGCTATAATCCTAAATTCCCCGGTCAACTGTGGGGTTTGCTGATTGCTCACGAGTGCGGGGATACTCGCAACTGGCAGCGGCAAGAAATGGAGTTGCTGTCGCAGCTAGCAGACCAAATGGCGATCGCCATTCAGCAAGCAGAACTTTACAGCAAAGTCCGAGAAGCTGCGGTCAAATCTCAAGCTCAAACCCAGCAATTGCAAGCAGCGTTAGAAGAATTGCGATCGACACAGCAGCAATTGATTCAAAGCGAAAAAATGTCCGGTTTGGGGCAAATGGTAGCGGGAATTGCTCACGAAATTAACAACGCCAACAATTTCATCCACGCTAACTTGTTTCACGCTCAAGAATATTTTAAAGTCTTGAACGAAGCTCTAGAACTGACCGGGAATGCCTGCCCGGAAGCAGCGGCAGCACTTGTCAAAATAAATGAAGAACTCGAACTGGATTACATTCGAGAAGACTTTGGCAACTTGCTCAAGTCTATGCGGGAAGGCAGCGGGAGAATTCGCTCGATCGTGATGACGCTGCGAAATTTTTCTCGTTTAGACCACGCTGAATTACAACCAGTAGATTTGAATGAAGGTTTAGAAAGCAGTTTCTTGATGCTGCAAAATAAGCTAAAAACAAATATCAAAATCGACAAACAATACGGCAGTTTGCCGCCCGTCAAATGTCATGCCAGTCAAATCAACCAAGTATTTTATAATTTGATTGACAATGCTTTAGATGCGCTCCAGTCAACGAGCAAACCGGGGGAATTAACCATCCGCAGTTGGCAAAGGGAGCCGGACTGGGTAACAATCTCTGTCCGCGATACGGGAACTGGCATTCCTGCAGAAATTCAAGACAAGATTTTTGACCCGTTTTTTACTACTAAACCTGTGGGGAAAGGCACTGGTTTGGGACTTTCTGTGTGCTATCAGGTAATTGTTCAAGCTCACGGCGGCAAGCTGAGCTGCGTCAGTCAGGTGGGCGAAGGAACTGAGTTTATTGTAGAGTTGCCGCTGACAAATCAGAGGGTAAGTGCATAATTCCTGTTTTAGTCAGATTAATGACCAATGCTTCATGCCCGTAGATTTGTAAGTAATTAACCGGACTTGATATTAATTGTCAACTTGCTGCTGATAAGCATGATATACAGCCTCTAAAAAGACATTAGCATCAACTTTGGTCGGCAGTTTTTCCAAACTAATGATTTGTTTAACCTGACTAGCCAGTTGTTTGCTCAATTCATTTCGGGCATTTGGTATCATAGCTTCGCGCCGCTGCAAATACTCTCGAATTACAGCAAAATCTTCTGGCAGCAAGCTGGAAATATCGGCCTCTATCAGCAATTTTTTTGCTAGGGATCGAGCCGGTGTTGATACTTTCAATGCAGCAGGTGTCATAGGTTGTTGTTCTTGAATTACCAGGGTGCCTCCTACCAAATCTCCTAAACGTTTTTCCCGCTGGTTGAACACGATCAAAAATACACCTATAAAAAATAAGTCGTCAAAAGGCCGCAGCAAAGCCCGTAATGTTGATTGTTGAAGCCTGACTGGACGGCCGTCATCTCGAATTACTCGGATTTTGACATAACGCTTGCCTGGTGTTTGACCAGACCACGCTGTTTCAAAAAATACAAAGTAACCTACATAAATGAAAAAACCAATTAATGCCTGAACTGCTATCAACCAGAGTTCTAAGCCATTGGTACTTCCTAGCAACTTTGCGATCGCCTCAAGGAAAAATGAATTAAAGATCAGTACACCTATTAGAAACAGTATTAGAATCAAACCAAAAATGATATAGTCGATCAGCAATGCGTAGGCGCGGTTGCCAATTCCCGCTAAGGTAAATTCGAGTTCAACACTTTCTGGAGTGTGGAGAGTGAATCGATTAAAAAGTCGCATAGCAGTAGAGAAAATTTTGTGTTTTGACTTAGGCTTAATTAGCGATCGCGCATTTTCAAACCCAAACCTTCTTTGCGGCTGCGGAGGTCGTAGTAGATAATGGCTTTCATAGCCTGCCAAAAAGGAGTCACCAGCGCACCGCTGACAATGCTCAGTACCACAATCAGAATATAATAAACTAAGTAAAATAGACCAGACTCTCTGCCCAAAACTGCACTTGAAACAACTTGAACGATCACAGTAAGTATCTGCACAACAATCGTCATCGGGAGTGAAACCAAAATGCCCACAAAAACTATCCACTGAATGCGTCCGACCGACCCCTTAGTTAACTGCCAACTGCGACTGATTGCTGAACTAGCACCTATATTATTTTCGATCGCCAGCGGCAACTCAACAATCAGCAAACGAGAGAAAATTCGGATATAGATAATTAAAAAAGCAATGACCGCAACTACCAGGAAAGCTGCAAAAATTGCGTAATTTTGCCCAAAAATAGCAGCAGCCCCCCCTGCCAATATTGCCATAGCGATCCCACCTACCAAGGATACGCCAAAGAAAATCAGAAATGTCAATGTACCCGCCCAGAACAAACCCCACATCCGAGGATTCACCTCACGGCGAGCATCACTGACAGTCTCTGGCTTTTCCCTAACTTCACCGAAAGCCAGACGAGAAATGAGCGCTGAAATCGCAGAATATTTAGCCCAACCGTAAATCGGAACTAACAACCACAGATAAGCTACGAATGCCAAACCAAAATATGGCTTAAAATGGTCGCGGTAAATCCGTAAACTAGCACTAACAACATTACCGACGCTCAAGGGGCCTGTTTGTCCAGAAGAACTAAGATTTTTTTTAGGCATGACAGGATGGGTATAATTCTGTGAGGCGGAAAATTTACAACTATCTTAAGCTATATCTAATAGAACTTAGAGAAAACTTTATGAATATTAAACGTTGGATCGCGCGGAGAGAACCGAACTGGAAACGGTTAGACACTCTTTTACAGCAAGTAGAAAAAAAGGGGCTAAAGTCCCTACCTGCGTCTGAAATCACGGAATTAGCGAGTTTGTACCGTTCTGTTTCGGCGGATTTGGCTAGGGCGAGGACAAACGAAGTAGGTAATATTTTGTTACAAGATTTGCAAAGCTTAACTTCTCGTGGCTACACCCAAATTTACCAAGGTTCCCGCCGCCAAGATTGGGAGGCTGTAGTGGAGTTTTGCCGCTGGGGTTTTCCTGCTACTGTACAGCAAACGTTTGGTTATACGGCAACTGCGACGGGTATTTTTTTAGTAATGGCGTTGATTGCTTGGTGGTTTGCTTGGCAAGATCCGGCGTTTTTGTCCCTAGTAGTTCCTGGAGACTTGATTAAAACGGTGCGCGATGACGGGAAATTGTGGATGGGTTCAATTGTGGGAGTGGAACCTTTAGCTTCTAGCAGTATTATGACTAACAATCTATCGGTATGCTTTGCGGCTGTTGGGGGAGGGATTGTTTTGGGTCTTTACACTGTTTATATTATGGCATTTAATGGAGTGATCATCGGCGCGATCGCCAGTTTAGTAGCTCAGCACAATTTAGCTTACCCTTTTTGGGCGTTTGTATTTCCTCACGGTTCCCTGGAATTGCCGGCGATTTTTTTAGCTGGCGGCGCTGGTTTAATCATCGCCCGCGCCATCTTTTTTCCTGGCAAATACCGCCGTGCTGATGCCATGAAATTTTACGGTACTCAAGCTGCACAATTGCTATTTGGAATTGTGCCAATGCTGGTAATTGCTGGTACGATCGAGGGTTTTTTCTCGCCAAATCCGGCAATTCCCGATCCGTTGAAGTATTTGGCTGGGATCGGGTTGTTTGCGCTGCTGGTGATGTATTGCAGTAAAAGGCGATCGGCTGAAGTTCCTAGATAATTCGGATCTTGAAATCGTTACACAAACGAAGTCCACTCCTAGTGGACTAAAACGCATCTTACCTAGCCATATCGAGCCAAGTAATTAATTAAAATCATGACTGTTACTAACATCCCCTCTCCCGAAGACAATCCTTTTTTTCTCATCAAGGTTAGGCATATATTTGGATGGTACTTCTTATTGGGTCTAGGCATTTACTTTCAAATAGGAATGATTGGCTCTACACGAGGGATACCGTTCGATGGTAAAACACCGTTAGATCCATTAGTTGAGGAAATACTTGAAATTTATTTATCGATTTTGATACTGGCTTTGGTGTGGCGACAATGCAGGCTAGCGGGAATTGAAATTAAACATCTGGTTGGTAAAGTTCCCGATCGCTACCAATGGTTGCCATTAGTAGGTCTGGCGATCGCTAGCGTGGTTTTCGGAGTAGGTGTATTCCGAATATTTTATTATCCTTTGTCTTTTATTGTACCTTCCTTTGTTGAAAAAATACTCATGGACAGGATAAATAAGAGTATTTTAATTACAGCTTCAAAAACCTTTGCTCCTGCAATGTACTACTTAATTTTAGCTATCTACCGTTGTGCAATAGGGCCCATATTTTTTTCTTTTATTATCACATCTATTATGCTACACAGATGGGCGGTAAAATGGGGGAACATCCGAGCAATAATAGCTATTTGTCTGTTGTTTTCTGCTGGTTTACTTGCCCCGAATTTTATATATATTATTAGTGCGATCTTAATCTACGTAATTTTGTATGCAAAAACCCGCAGCTTACTTGTAGTAATAATTTTTATGGCATTGGAAAGTATTATTGGTACAAGTTGGTATTTGTCATATACAATATTTTTTGGCAATCAAGCAGGAAGCACTCTAGATGTATTTCGATCGCAAATACAGCTAGGCGTCTTGTTTTTTGCTTTGTCAGCCCCTTGGGTAATCGGTTTCATCTATAAAAACTGGTCTGTTCTCAAAGGGCCTTTACCTTACTTTGCGAATGCTTCCGAAGCTGAGAAAATCAAAGCTGATTCCGAGACTTAAGTTGCAAATATCGGTTAACTAATTGCTCGCTAATTTGATTGGCTGGTGCATCCAAAACCAAAACTCCTTTTTGTTTCAACTGTGCAAAAGCGACCTGACGCTGTGCTAGTAAATCTAAAGCTACAGCACGATTATAAGTAGGTGTAATTTCGACGGTGTAACTGTGAGCGATTGTGTCAACTTGAGGGTCGCGCAAAGTTACGCAAAAAGGCAAATAACGAGGTGTTAAACGCGCTAATGCCGAAAGCATTTCTGTAGAAGCTGTGACATCTACTAAATCAGTAATTAGCACTACTAATGCACGGCGAGTTTGTTGACTTACTAATTTAGTTACAGCACAGACATAGTCTGGTTCTAACAAAACTGGCTGAATTGGTGCTAGGCGTTCAATCAATTTAGATAGTTGATGTTGACCCCTTTCTGGGGGTATCCAAGTCGTGATTTCCCGATCGAACACACCGACTCCCACGCGATCGCCCCGATTTAGTCCAGCCAAGGCTAAAGACAGCGCTGCATTCACTCCCCAGTCAAAACGCTTCAAACCCTGCACTCGCGCCGTCATCAGCCGTCCCCTGTCGAGTAAAATAATCAAAGTTTGCTCTTTTTCTGGTTCTAAAACTCTGATTAAAGGGCGCGATCGCCTCGCAGTAGCTTTCCAATCAATCAAGCGAGGATCGTCACCAATACCGTATTCCCTCAGTTCGGCAAATTCAGTTCCCATGCCGAGTTTTTGTAACCGCCGCATTGTCCCGGTATTTTCCAATGTTAGCTGAATAGAGAGTTCTTTCAACATTACTAAATCGGGATAAACGGCAACTTTTTCACTAGCAGGTATTGTCCAGTCGTTCCACCCTAAACCCCAGTTTCCCAACTGCCGCACCTGAATATCTCCCCACTTATATTTTCCGCGATTTTGCGGGCGGATTGTATAACTTAATTCTTCCTCGCTGTTAGGATTGAGGGAGGCTTCCAGCATCGGTTGAGAGACATCAAACTCTAGCGGATAGGAGTCGCACAGCCGAATTTTAGCTGTTTGATTTGCCGCTCGCACTGACAGTAAAACCGGATTGTCTCGCCCGATCGAAAGTCTGTGCAACGGATGGCGTGTCACTTGCACCCGATGAGATTTTACGCGCAGTGCGTCGGTAATGGCTAGACCTACAATTAAACAGTCAAATAGCAAAGTGCCGATAATACTTGTCTGCTGATTTACAAGCATAGCGAGCAAAAGGGCGATCGGAATGGCGATCGCTAACAGGACATAAAGGCGAATAGCAGGAATCATTACAATTTCTGATTAAGATACTGGTGTACACAATTCAACGAGAGTTCCGTCTGGACATCTAACATAGGAAACAATCTGACCCCAAGGTTTTTTGAGAGGTGCTTTTAACTCTAATGCACCTGCTGCGATCGCTTGTTGATGTGCCATTTCTACTGAATCAGTGGTAAGTGCTATTTCAACACCCAAAGGTTTCTCCGATGAATCAGCCGAAATATAACCATTTGGGAAATTTGACGCGCCTAGAGAATGTGTAGCAAAAGATAAAGTTGTTTCTCCAGTGTCAAGTTCACCATAATTTCCTGATTCATCAATGAACTTCTTTTTGAACCCAAAAGCCATTTCAAAAAAAGTCAATGAACTTAGTACGTCAGCAACGTAAATAATTGTATATCCGAATTTCATTTGCTTTCTCCCTTTACATGATTTGCAAGTAGGTTACGTCGTTCATCAGTATAATTCCACCAAGGCTTAGCTGGTTCGCCATTGAGGAATCTTTTGACAGAAATGAGAGCGTCAAGTACACATGGATCGTGGCGATGTCCCATGACATTAGCAAGTTCGTGAAAGACTTCTAAGGGCGATCGCGTTTTAAGTTGATCTGGTTGCTCAATACCAATGCTTCGCAAATCCGCACTAATTGATTTCCCAATGTTTGGAAGGTCTTCAAGCTTCTTGACTTCGTTTAGAGACTTTTTCATACTTCTGGTGTGATATTTTTGAACTCAATTCCTACAATACTTGCGTAATAAAGATTTTTTGTCATGAATTCGATTCCTCCAAACGAAACGTAAACATAACATGATCGCTCGGTGTTTCTGGATTACCAATAGCCGCATACAGATTCATCGCTGCTGTATTTTCGCGATCGGTAAGCACCCAAGCTTCTGTACAACCCAACTCACGAGCGACCTCAAATACTGCATTCATCAAACGCTTCCCCAAACCTTGCCGACGATGAGTTTCTGCTACGCTAACCTCGTTAATCCACAGTTCGGGACGTGCCTTGTCGGGATGAACATAATGAACTGCTGAGACAAAGCCGACAACTCGATCGTCATCGATTGCAACAGCCAGATGGTGGCGCGAGTCTGTCAAAAATTCTTCAGTACGTGGGATATCGATCGAGTTGTCAAAGACATCTGGATCGACCTTCTTGAGAATATCTACATCATTACGATCCAGAATTTTGATTGCGATCGTCATAGTTATATTTGAGTTTATCTCGGTACAGCAACTTGTTTTAATACCGAAGCAATTACCGCATCAATTTGCAAGCCATCTAACAGCGATTCTGGTTTGAGAATCAGACGGTGACGCAAAAGCGGCAGTGCGATAGCCTTCACATCATCAGGAGTAGTATAATCCCTGCCGGCCAGCCAAGCGTGAGCTTTACTACTTTGCAACCAAGCTACTGCCGAGCGCGGAGAAGCACCCAATGCCAAATCGGGATGTTTGCGCGTATTGTGCACCAAAGCTAGCACGTAATCGAGCACTTTTTCTTCTACTTTGACTGTTTGTACAGCTTGACGGGCGCTAATTATTTGCTCTACCGTTGCTACAGATTTGATCCGAGCTAAATCGATGCGTTTGGCGCGAAATCCTGCCTCTGCGTTCAGCAACATTTGCTTTTCTGCCAGTGCATCGGGATAGTCAACCACAAGTTTAAATAAAAATCGGTCTAACTGAGCTTCTGGTAGCGGATAAGTGCCTTCAAATTCTAGGGAATTTTGAGTGGCGATCGTCCAAAACAACTCGGGTAAAGCTAAAGTTTCACCGTCTAAAGTTACCTGCTGTTCTTCCATTGCTTCGAGCAGTGCTGACTGGGTTTTCGGAGGCGTGCGATTAATTTCATCTGCCAGCAAAATCTCTGTAAAAACCGGGCCTTTTTTCAGGGTAAAACTGTGGTTATTAAAATCAAAAATATTCGTTCCCAAGATATCCGACGGCAAAATATCCGGCGTTAGCTGAATGCGGCGAAAATCTGCTTGAATCAACTTGGCGATCGCTTTTACAAGTAGAGTTTTCCCGGTTCCAGGCACTCCCTCAATAATCACGTGGCCGCCGCTCAAAAGAGCCACTAGCAACTGCTGTACTGTAGAAGATTGACCCACAACTATTTTGTCGAGGGCTTGGCTGAGGCGTTTAAAAATAGAGTTTGTTTCGCTCATTTGAGATTTTTCCTATCAGAGGGGAGATGTTGGCGGATCTGCTCCCATTTACCCAACCAGGCTAGCAAATCTGTATCGCTGATGCGCTGTTTCCGAGATGGCGGTCGCAGCAATTCTGACAATTCTGCCGCTTTTCGCCCTGTTTGCTCCACCCAAGCATTTGTGAGGGTTTCACTTTCCAGCGATGCCTGTCCCAATAATAAGGCTTTTTGCAGTTGTAACTGTTCTGATTTTCCGATAGTTTCTACCGCAAAATCAGTGCTGTTTGCTTTTTCCAAGACACCAGCTAATGCTTGAATATAAGCTTCGCTATTGTCAACCGCTGGCGCTGATAGAGTTACAGGCTGTCCAAACCTGTTCCACCCGGAAAAAATAGCAATGATTAAAATAATTGTACCCTGGATAAAAACTGGAAATAGAGGAGTTTTAGCTAAATAAGTGAATAAATTTCCCTCGTATTCGCGTTCAATAATTTCTGGATCTTTGTAGCCGTGAATGTATTCGTCTACCCAGACTTTATTTATAGTTTTACTCGTTTCCTGGGTTTGTCGATCGATCGAATTTTGGATAAAATTCACTGCTATAGCCTGCTGGGTTCCTTCGATTTCTTGTTCTCCACCTTCTAATTGAGTAACCAGCCCTGATAAAAATTCATAATTACCTGGGAAATCCTGATAAGCGTTAGCAGCTAGATAGGGTGCGGCGGCAAAATAAACTGTTCCTTTGCCCATTGTTTGTTTCCAAACAATTGCCCCAAAGCGATCGCCTAAAATTTGTTTTTTGTCGCTAGATCTCCGCCCAGTGTCAATCTTGATTTCCCCGGCTGATGCTGGGTGCAAGCTACTAAAAGGTGCTGGTGTCACCGGTGCGCGAACTCCCAAATTTACCAAAGTATTGCCCTGTTCCACCCACTTTTTATCTGTCTCAGAAACACCTTCTGGTATCAATTTACTATAGATACGTAAAAGTGTAGTGGGCGGTTTTGTATCTTGGTTTTTAGCAAAGTCTTCAAAAGGTTTTTGCCAGCGCTGAACCTCGGTTCCCCGTTTCGACATAAAAGCATACCATGCTCCGTAGCCGTCCGGGCCTCTATTATAAGTCGAACCGCTGTTTATTTTGTTGTTAGCCGGAGCAAATAGCAGGGTAATGATAATTAGTGCCGTTACGGCGATCGCTCCCAACAACCACAACCTATTTTTTGATAAGTTCATCGATTGTTACGTAAGTAAGTACAAATAAATATAACATGAGGGCGGGTTTTGAATGAATCAACTCACTCCTGGTAGAGAACCCATTTGACATCTTGAGGGCGATCGTCAATCACATTAAGGATCGGCAATAAACTTGGTGTTTTACCATCGCATTTTTAATGGAATCAGATTTAACTTACGCCCGAACCCCAATTTTCAGAAATTCCCAACTGGGTTATGCTTAGACATATAAAATTATAAGTATTTTTACTCATAATTGTCTCGGCTGATTCACTTTTGTCCGCTGAATCACTGAAAGCTGCCTTTTGGGGGGCCCGGAATGTGGGATTTAAGCTCTCCTCTACAGATGTGGAAAACCCGCTTTTTATAGGGCTGAAAAAAAGATCGCACTTTTTCCGGATAAAACTTATTGATGATGAAAGTTAAACATCTATATGTAAATAGGTGTAAGTAGGTGTAAGTAGATTTAATTATTTACACTCAACATTTAATCAGGGGCAATAATACCTTCAGATGCTTATTGGGCAAGCCTTTTTACTTGATTTACATGCAGGTATGAGGAAATTTTTCTTGCAGTGACAGATCGCTACAAGAAAGCCCAACCTCTGTTTTTCTGTCACTTCTAATCCTTAATTATTCATCATCAAAGGAGAAGCTATGGCTACTTCATTCACTGGTTCTTTGGGTACAACCACTAATTACAGCAGCATTAGTGACCTGATCGCACAATGGCCTACTGCCGCCCAGAATCAAGGCATCCAACTGTCTGGGATAGCTTTTGATGGCTTTGAAACGAACTACACTAACCCTACTCCCATCAGCAACCTCACGTTAGCAACGAACGAAACCCCTAAAAGCGGGTTGAGCTACGGCGGTACCGGTGGTATTGGTGTCTACGGGTCTTATAGTGGTTGGTTTACCGATGTCAATAAATTGCGGGCGGAAATCAACTATGACCCCAACACCAATCTATCTCAAGTGCTGAAGGTGAAATGGGCAGATAACAAAGACATCACTAGCGCCACGATCGGCCTGAGTGGATTACTTCCCAAATCAAGTTCTACAGTGAACGATCAAGGCGATGAAGTTGGTTTGCTGCAACTCTTTAATGATGGGGCGCCGGTATCGGCCAGCAATTTTACGATCACTCGCCTCAGCGCTCCTGCCACTCCAAAACCGCTCGGTGTGTCTTCAGATGGAGTGACTTTCACTGGCGATAGTATCGATGGCAATTTCACATTCCAGATAGTAGGAGACTCTCTCACCGGCGTTACTTTTGACGAACTGCGGTTCTCCGCCAAAGGCTACACGAACCCCACCGCTGCCTACCTCAGCACCTCCCCCAAAAGCGATAGTTCCGACTACCTAGTGCGGAGTATTCAATATCAAGGCATTGATGTGACGCCGACGCCGACGCCGACGCCAACTCCGACGCCAACTCCGGCGACGTCTACAAGTCTCTTCCAGTTCGCCCAACCAAACTACACGGTGGCTGAAGGCGGCGCGGCTACGATTAACGTTACTCGCACCGGTGGCACGGAGGCTGCATCGATTAACTACCAGACTCTTGACGGTTCGGCAAGTTCAGCAGGCACAGCAGCGGATTACACTTCGGCGGCGGGGGTGTTGAATTTTGCTGCGGGGCAAACTACCGCTAGTTTCACCGTGCCGACTTTGACTGATGCGATTTCGGAATCGGCGGAAACGGTGAATTTGGTGCTCTTCGGTGGCAATGTCAGTAATCCGTCAATTTTGACGATTAATGATGTGGTGTCAACAACTGTGGCGCCAACTCCGACTCCGACGTCTCCAAGTCTTTTCCAGTTCGCCCAACCAAATTACACGGTGGCTGAAGGCAGCCCGGCGACGATTAACGTTACTCGCACCGGTGGCACGGCGGCTGCATCGATTAGCTACCAGACTCTTGACGGTTCGGCAAGTTCAGGCACTGCTGCAGATTACACTTCGGTGACGGGGGTGTTGAATTTTGCTGCGGGGCAAACTACCGCTAGTTTCACCGTGCCGACTTTGACTGATGCGATTTCGGAA
>NZ_JAUBPO010000044.1:39085-59169 GCF_036700785.1 Microcoleus sp. S28C3
TCGGCGGAAACGGTGAATTTGGTGCTCTTCGGTGGCAATGTCAGTAGTCCGTCAATTTTGACGATTAATGATGTGGCGACAACTCCGGGGACAACTCCGACGCCGGCTCCAACTCCAGCAACATCAACAGCAACCCAGTTTGTTTTTAGTGCGGCTACTTTCACCACTCCGGAATCATCTGGCCTTGCTACGGTGACAGTCAATCGCATCGGCCCCAATACGGCTGCCGGAACCATTAGCTACAGTACTCTTGACGGCAGCGCCCTATCAACTGGAAGTGCGGTTGATTATGCGTCTACTGCTGGTGTACTCACCTTTGGCCCTGGGGTAACTTCCACGACGTTCAACCTCTTTGTCAATGCTGATACTGTGCCTGAAATGACTGAGAGTGTTAACCTATATCTCAACAACGGCCCCGTCGGCACTCCGTCAACAGCAAGACTAGACATTATTGACGGTAGCAGCGGTGCATCTGGCAATATCTTCCAGTATAGTGCGTCTAATTACGGCTCGATCGGCACTCAGGGGGGCAGCACAACGGTTACAGTTACCCGCTCAAGCGGCTTAGGTGCAGCATCGATTGATTATATTATTCTGGCGGGTACTCCAGGCACCGGCCCTGCACCTGTATATGGTACCGACTACCTGCTTAACCCGGGCGGCCCCACTGGCGGCACGTTGTCCTTCGCCAACGGCCAACTCAGCCAAACCTTTAATATTCAAGACAACCCATTTAGTACCAATAATGGGATTGTGCGCTTAGGTCTTGCTAACCCCACTGCGGGCTACAGTTTCGGCAGTACAGCGGCAACAAGTATCACTCTCATCTAAGGCTGTTAGTAGGGCGAGGAATCCTTGCTCTACTAATATGTCCCGCAAGTAGTTAAATGCTTTTTATCAGTCTGATTCCTCACTACAGCTTTTTTCAATTAAGTGAGGTACGCAGGTGAAATCTTCGCTGTGTGACAGTCGCTGGCACCGACAACTAATGGGATTCACCTACAGGGCTGATTGTGGGCTGCCTCGACCAGAATCCCATTGCTGGTGCTAGTTTCGTCACCTTCAACCCATTTGCTAGTCCGGTCTGATAGCACCCTTTCAAGGTCGTACTCTTAGATGCTACGCGCATTATTCGAGTACGACCTTGAACCCTTGTATATGGAAAGAATTAGATGGCGATTTGCCATTGGGTGGGGGTTTTTGAGATTGTCGGTTTTTGGCAATTATTGTTGGTAAAACCCGCCCCTAAAATTATCTATTGGATATTATTGTTTTTTTGTGCTTACCTACTTAATCCTTAATTTGTTGATAAGCTTGCTGACACTCTTCAAAGGTTGAGGCGGAAGCTTCCCTATTCCCAAAATATAGTTGCTGATGTATTTTTATCAAAGTTTCGTAAGGCGCTGGCTGGGGTAATTGCTCGATTAATTGCAAATATTCGCCATCAGTGCGGCTGGGTTGATCGATCGCAGTTCCGGTATCATTTAACCGCTGCAACGCCGCCATGTAAAGACAGCGGCAAGCTTGGCGGTATTTCCCTTGCTGCTGCAACTTGTGCGATCGCAACAACCACTCTGCTACGGACAAATCTTTAATTGTTTGTTTCGCACTGCCATCAGTTGTTTGATTCCTCTTTTTAAAATTATGAATATAAAAACGCGACACTTGCCAAATCTGCCAACTCGCCCAGACTGCCAGCAAGGCTAAGATTAACCAAAAGGCTGCTTTAGCGATCGCCCACAAGATCGGGGAATCAAACCAAGATGGCAATTTGACATTCGGTATATTTTGGGCAGTTTTTAGTTCCCACCACTCCTGCAAGCGCTGTTGCGACTGTCCTAATTGCCAACTCAAATTAGTTTTCTCAAAGGAACTTTCAGACATAGCTTTGCATTAATGAGTAGATTTTTGATTGCGGATTGGAATTTTTTTTCTTCTATCATTATCCCCAAATCCCCGACTGATTAAAGAAATCCGAGATAAGATAGCGCGATCGCGTTTTACTTTTGATTAGGTTGACTTAAATGCCGAGTTATTGTCCCTAATCCAAACCGCCGCGCGATCGAGCATCGCATTTGACTGATAGTCTTCTAAAGGGGCGATCGCCCAACCGCTCAAACTCATTTTTAATACCACAGAGATAAGTTTTTTGTCAACTATCTATCGACCAAAAATTGATTTTATTGAATTTTCCTTCTTCCTCAAATCCGTTACATCCCGATTCAGTGCGCGTTGCCGAACTGCCTTATGCCATAAATTTTGGGATACTTAACAGCCTCATAAGAAATTTTATAAAGATTTACAAAAAAAACGTGTCAGAATGAAGTCAATAAGGTAATGGGTAACAGACAAGGAGGCACTGATGGTAGCGCTGACTGAACGAGTCCAACGCAGATTGACGGTGGAAAAAGTCGAAATTGCCCCTGACACAACGGCAATTCGATGCCTGGACTGGGATAGAGACCGCTTTGACATCGAATTCGGACTCAAAAACGGTACAACTTACAACTCATTCATCATTCGCGGTGAAAAAACAGCCCTCGTCGATACCTCGCACGAGAAGTTTCGCCAGCAATACATGGAAACTCTGACGGGCGAAATTGACCCCAAAGAGATTGACTATCTAATTATCAGCCACACCGAACCAGACCACAGCGGTTTAGTCAAAGACGTGTTGGCGCTGGCACCCCAAGCGATTGTCGTGGGGGCAAAAGTAGCAATTCAATTTTTAGAAAATCTTGTACACCAACCATTTGAACGATTGGTAGTCAAAAATGGGGACAAACTAGATTTAGGAAACGGCCACATTATCGAATTTGTATCGGCCCCGAACTTGCACTGGCCCGATACTATTTTCAGCTACGACAGCAAAACTCAAGTGCTGTTTACCTGCGACGCTTTCGGGATGCACTACTGTAACGACAGCACCTTCGATGACGATTTAGCAGCAGTTGAGGAAGATTACCACTTTTATTATGAGTGCTTGATGGCTCCCAACGCTCGATCGGTACTCGCTGCGATGAAGCGGATGGCAGAATTGGGAGAAATCGGTACAGTTGCGACCGGTCACGGCCCGCTGCTGCGGCACAACGTAGTTGAACTCACCGGGCGCTACAAAAAGTGGAGTCAAGAACAAGCTAAGGCAGAAACCACTGTAGCGGTATTTTACACTTCCGATTACGGATTTAGCGATCGGCTCAGCCAAGCGATCGCCCACGGTATCACCAAAACCGGTGTCGCTGTGGAAATGATGGATTTGAAAACCGCCGACTTGCAAGAAGTTGCGGAACTTGTCGGTAATGCTGCCGGCATTGTAATTTGTTCGCCGCCGAGTGGGGGTACTGCTGCTGCGAATGCCGAAGCTGCCATCAACACAATTTTAGTTGCAGCTAACAACAAACAATCTTTCGGTTTGTGCGAATCCGGCGGCGGCGATGACGTATCTATTTACCCGCTGGGAAACAAGTTCAAAGAATTGGGTTTAAAAGAAGCTTTTCCCAACATTGTAATTAAAGAAACGCCGACGGAACCGATTTATCAACTTTGCGATGAAGCCGGCACTGACTTGGGACAGTGGCTGACGCGGGACAAGGCTGTCAAACAGATGAAATCTCTCGACAGCGACCTCGATAAAGCCTTAGGAAGAATCAGCGGCGGACTGTACATCATTACTGCTCAAAAAGGCGAGGTTAGCGGTGCGATGCTGGCTTCTTGGGTAATGCAGGCAAGTTTTAAACCGCTGGGTTTAACAATAGCAGTTGCGAAGGATCGGGCGATCGAATCGATGATGCACGCGGGAGATAAATTTGTTCTCAACGTGCTCGAAGAAGGCAATTATCAAACCTTAATGAGGCACTTTTTAAAGCGTTTTCCTCCAGGTGCCGATCGATTTGCCGGAGTTAAAACTCAACCTGCTACCAACGGTTCTCCGATTTTGACAGATGCTTTGGCGTACATGGAATGCGCAGTAGTCAGCCGGATGGAACTTTCGGACCATCATATCGTATATGCGATCGTCGATAACGGCCGCGTATCCAATCCCGATGCACTGCCGGCAGTTCACCACCGCAAAGTGGGAAATCACTATTAAGAAGGAAGTTCGGGTGCTGATGGCGAACCTTACCGAGCTCTAAACGTAGGGTGCGCCATCAGCATTTTCTTACTTTTTGTTTCTCCATTTTTACTAGGAATTGCCAATGCCTGCCAATCTTTTAGAAGACCGAGATTACACAATTATTATTGCCAGAAGCGATGCCAGCAAAGACCCCCAACATCCTTGGTACGAGGAGTGGGTAGAAGCACAGGCATCTCTGATCGACTTAGCAAAAAAATGTCAGGAATTTGACAGCGACGGCATCACCCTTTACGAAGCTTCTACTCCTATGTGGAAGTATAAAAATTCAAATGTTGCCCGGTTAGCTGAAATTTTGCAGCGACAAAATACGGAACTGGATTCAGCAAACCCGACTGCAATTAATTTGGAAGAAGCTCTGAAAGAAACTTTCAGCGATTATTTTGCAAGCAAAACAAATGCAGCAGGGAAGAAAGGAGCAATAATTGTTGCAGTCCTAGATCAAAAACCAGAAAAGACCGCTGCTGTCGCCGAAATTCTGATAAGTGCGGCAAATAAAATAGATAAAGATGAAGAAATTGGAGTCAGCTTTATCCAAATTGGAGACGATGTGAAAACCAGGGAATTTCTGATTGACCTGGATACAAATTTACAGGGTCGAGGTGCAAGGTTTGACATTGTAGATACCAAGTTTTGGCACGAAATCAAAAGAAGTTCTGTAGTTCAGTTTCTCATAGGTGCAATTAATGACTAACACTTTGACTCCTAGGCTCGGATCTCATGCTAAACCCCGCGACGTGCAGTTTATCCCGATCGCACTCGATACTTTTATTGTGCGATCGCGCACTTGGGACAGACTAAAATTTGAAGTCGAGTATTCGCTGCAAAAGGGTACGACAGCAAATAGCTATATTATTCAAGCTGACAAAACTGCTTTGTTCGACCCGCCGGGGGAATCTTTTACTGAAAATTACCTGGAATATTTGCAGCAACGGGTGGACTTGACAAAGCTGGATTACATAATTTTAGGGCATTTCAATGCTAACAGGTCAGTAACAATTAAAGCTCTGTTAGACTTAGCTCCTCAAGTAGCTTTGGTTTGCACGAATCCAGCGGCGATTAATTTACGAGCGGCATTTCCCGAACAAGAGTTAAACATTATGATCGTTCGGGGAGAAGAAACTCTCAATTTAGGAAAAGGTCACGCCTTAAAATTCATCGCGACTCCGACTCCTCGCTGGCCCGATCAACTTTGCACCTACGATCCGCAAACTCGAATCGTGTTCACTGACAAACTATTTGGAGCTCACGTTTGCGGCGACCAAGTATTCGATGAAGGTTGGAGCGTTTACAGCGAAGACCGGCGCTATTATTACGATTCCCTGCACGCATCTCAGGCAAAACAAGTGCTGGCGGCAATGGATAAATTAGCCGATTTACCTACAGCATTTTATGCTCCCGGTCACGGCCCGATCGTCCGTTACGGCCTCCACGAACTGAGCAATTTGTATCGGGAATGGAGCCAGCAACAAAATACAAAAGACTTGACAGTTGCTTTGATTTATGCTTCGGCTTACGGAAATACGGCTACTTTAGCGCAGGCGATCGCCAAAGGAATTACTAGGGCGGGGGTTGCGGTGGAAAGTATCAACTGCGAATTTGCCGAACCGGGAGAAATTCAAGAGGCGATCGAAAAATGTGCGGGATTTATCATCGGAACCCCGACCCTAGCAGGACACGCTCCGACGCAAATTCAAACTGCTTTGGGAATTGTTTTATCTACCGCAACTAAGAGCAAATTAGCGGGGGTTTTCGGTTCTTTTGGCTGGAGTGGAGAGGCGATCGACTTAGTGGAAAACAAGCTGAAAGATGCCGGCTATCGCATCGGATTTGAACCGATTAGAGCTAAATTTAAGCCGACTGCTGCGACGATTCACGAGTGTACAGAAACGGGAACGGATTTTGCTCAAGCTTTGATTCGATCGCAAAAATTGCGGGCACCGAAACCGCAGTTAGCAGCAGGGAGCGATCGCACTGAACAAGCAGTAGGGAGACTCGTTGGTTCGCTGTGCGTAGTCTCGGCGAAGCGGGAGGATGTCACCAGTGCGATGCTGGCTTCCTGGGTGTCGCAAGCAACGTTTAATCCGCCCGGCGTGACGATTGCGGTGGCGAAAGATCGATCGATCGAATCTTTGATGTACGCCGGAGATAAATTTGTGCTGAATATATTAGCAGAAGGGCGACAGTTGCGGAAGTATTTCATGAAAAACTTTGCTCCGGGAGAAGACAGATTTGCGGGAGTCGAAACAATGGAAGCTAGCAACGGCTGTCTCGTTTTGACTGATGCTCTAGCTTATCTGGAATGCAAAGTGATAAGTCGGATGGAATGCGGCGATCACTGGGTAGTTTATGCGGCGATTGACAACGGTCATTTGCTCAAAAATGACGGCGTGACAGCGGTGCATTACCGGAAATCTGGTACTCATTATTAAATCGAAACAATCTCGCAGAAGCCTGTTTTTGTAGGGCGGGACCCTCGTACCCGCTCTTATTTCTTTTTACCCTGCCCTTCGACTTCGCTCAGCAACAGCGACTTGACCGCTCGCGCAGCCGAAGGGCATTATTCCTTCTGCTAAGATAGGTTTTTAAGTTCTTCTGCGGTTTGGTTGAGGAGTTGCGTACTGAGTTTAACTTGAGCAAGGCTACTCTCAGCTTCTGTTGCTCCTAAGTTAACATTGTTCATGGCCTCAAGCACTTGTTGAATTGCGACCGCCTGTTGGTTAGCATTCAGAGAAATCTGTTTGTTGTTCAAAAATACTTTGTCGATCGCATCTGCTACACCCGCAAAAATTTCTGTTGTCCCTTGAGCTTGTTTAATACCTTGCTCCGCTGTTTTTGCTCCTTCATTCGTTACTATCACCGTGTGGTCGATCGCCACTTGAATTTCTGTCACCAGAGCATTAATTTTCTCTGCTGATTTTTTGCTTTCCTCAGCTAGTCGGCGAATTTCTGTCGCAACTACAGCAAAACCCTTACCATTTTGGCCAGCACGGACTGCTTCGACTGTGGCATTGAGAGCCAGCATATTTGTTTGGTTAGCGATATCGGCTACTAGGTCAGAAATTCCACCAATTTTAACAGCATTGTCGCTCAAATAGGTAATCTGTTTGGTGATCGCTCCTACTTTTTCTTGAAGAGTTACTATCCCCTTCATAGTATTTTCTACGGATTGATTACCGGAATCAGCTAGTGTTAGCGCTTGATGAGCCGAGACTGCTGATGCTTCTGCTTGCTTGGCTGAAAGTCCCGAAGCAACAACTAACTCATTCATCGTCGCAGTCGTTTGATTCACAGCATTAGCTTGTTGAGACACAGTGTATTCTTGCTGAGCCACGGCGGCCGTGATTTGCGTTGAAGAAGAGACAATCTTCCTCACAGATTGTACTATTGGGTTAACAATCTCACGGGTGACGATCGCAGTCAGGAATGCTGCAGACAACAAAGCGAAGACGAGAGTAAGCAGTAGCAGCACGGTCAAATGCCCAATCTTCGCTTCAATTTGATCGTGTCTTTTTTCGCCGACTTTTCGCTGGAGGTCGATTAGTGCTGAAAAATCATCAACTGTTTGGGCACCAAAAGGAGTTGTCGTAGCTGCGCGGTACTCTGCGGCTTCCTTAATTTTGCCTGCTTGCTGTAACTCAAACCACCTAGGTCTGGCTGCGACATACCTTTGATAAGCATCTTGCACTTTTTTGAAAGCTACTTGCTCTTCTGGTGTGAGTTCACCTTTAGCATATTCTCGTAGGTTATCGTCAATTATTTTGTATAACTTTGGTTCTTGGGCCAAAATTTCCGATCGCTTCTCTGGTTGAACTATAAATTGGGGGAAGCCGTAACGCAGCTTCCACAAAGCCGACTCGGAGTTGGCTAGAGCAACTGTCCCCTTAACTTGATATGAGTACAATTTCTCCGCATCTTGTGCTAGTTCAACTGTGTTTCGCCAACCAACAAACCCGACACCTGCGAGTAAGGCTATCAAAGCTCCAAAGCTAGCCAACAATTTAGCCCGAATTCCTAAGTTCATTGGATTTTAAATTTTATACTATACAGAATAAAAAATAAGGAAGAACTAGGCTTTGTCAAGCTCAGCAGTCTTTTCCGGCCACAGATAAATAGCGCCAGAAATCAAAGTTAAAGCCACAGAAACCCAAAAAGCCATTAATGCGGGAAAATTCCACGCTTCAGATAGAGGAGCAATTAAAAGTGCGATCGCCACAATCTGACTCACCGTCTTCAATTTGCCCCAAATATTAGCTCCAGAAATCGTAGTTTTATTAACACGCCACCCCGCAATTGTCAACTCCCGACCTAAAATTAAAAACACTGCCCAAGCCGGCACTTTCCCCAACTCAATCAACACTAAAAGCGGCGCGAGCACCAACAATTTATCCACCAAAGGGTCTAGAAACTTTCCCAAATCGGTAATTTGATTCAGCTTCCTAGCCAAATAGCCGTCCAGCCAATCAGTAGCCGCAGCTACCACAAAAATCGCGGTGCAAATCCAGCGGCTTTGCGCGCTTGGGTCGTACAAACCGTAGAGCAGAAAAGGCACTCCCAGTAAGCGAGAAAAAGTAATCAAATTAGGCAAATTCATAGCAGAAGGAATAAGGAATAAGAGCGATGTAAAAATGCAATTGGGGACAATCGTTTCAGTGATTAAGAACGTCCTGACTGTCTGGCGCGGTTGCTATAAATCAAAAATTAAGGGCAACTCTGCGAAGATTGCCCTTAATTTAACATTTTTTGCAGTCACTTTACTAAACAATGCAGTTCATCAATTTTTGATCCAGTTCTATGATATAATCTAGGCCGTAAGATTGATTTTCTAATCCTTGCACCAGATTTTCTGGCAGGTCTTGGGCAATTTCACTGCTACAGGAACCAGCAGCTAAAGCAATAGTTGCTACTGTATCAACATCTCCCGAAAAGGCAATGCAATCTTGGAGCAGTTTGCTCATACTATCATTTCGCATGACCGCAGTAATAGCTGCTCTAACACAGACCAAACCTTTAGTGCTGACTTCTCCTTGCCAAGGTATCGACCACTCACCAGCAACGTGCCTTTCTAGAAAATTTCCCAAATTATTTTTTAAACCTAACTGATAAATAAAGTAATGAGACATTAAAGCGGCCGCTATAGCTGCTTGAATGCCATCGGGAGTGTTGTGAGTAATTGCAGCTTGAATGGTGGCATTTTCGATGACTTTTTCAATACTAGGAAAAATGCCAATGGGGCCGGCTCGCATCGCCGATCCGCTTTTATCGCTAGCGGATCGAATTTTTTCTAAGAATTCTTTGCCGTCTTGAACTTGTAGCAAAAAATTGTAAAATTTACCAGCATAACCTACTCGCCGATCGCGGTGAAAAGCTGCAACAAATTTGGTGGCTAAAAGTTCCGGCGTCCAAGGTTCTCGGCTGACTATAGCTTCTGCGACGGCTAAACTCATCTGCGTATCGTCTGTGTAGCATCCCGGTTGGATGTCGTGACGGGGATGCTGGATGTAGCCGTTGAGATTGTTGTACAATTCGATCGTCTGCCGATCGGCAAATTCAAAACCCGCACCGTAAGCATCACCGATCGCTAACTCTAGCAACATATTTTTAATCCCATTTCCAAATATTTAATACCCTATTTTTACCCAAGTTTTAAAATAAACACACAACCCAAAACAGCCTGACTATCTAAAACGCGCCGTTTTTACTCAAAACAACCCAAATCGTTTTGCACATCAAACTAATGTCGTAAACAACAGACCATTTGCGCTGATAGTCGAGATCCATCAGCACAATCTCGTCAAAATCTTTAACTCCTGAACGCCCGTTAACTTGCCACTCCCCAGTCATACCGGGCTTAACATTCAAACGCTGCCAGTGAAAATTGTCATAGGCAGCAACTTCATCGGGAGTAGGCGGTCGAGTTCCAACCAAACTCATTTCTCCCGCTAACACATTCCAGAATTGAGGCAACTCGTCCAAACTCGTCCTCCGCAAAAAGCGGCCGACGCGGGTAACTCGCGGGTCATTTTCATTCTTAAAAATGTGACCCTTGGCTTGGTTGTTAACTAAATGCTTGAGCTTTTCTGCACCGACAACCATCGATCGAAATTTCCACATTCTGAAATGTCGCCCTTTGAAGCTGCAGCGGACTTGACTGTAAAGCAGCGGGCCAGGATTATCCAACAGCATCGCCACTGCCACCGGCACCGCCACCGCAACAGCAATTGCCAGTCCCAGCAGCGATCCCAAAATATCGATCGACCGTTTTACCTTGCTAGTTACGGATCGGTGAACCTGCTGTCTTGATACACCAACTTTGTAAGTAAATTTTTGCAGAAATAAGGACAGCATTTCTGATAATACTGATGATATAGAGGCACCCATCGGAAATTTCATTTGATTAGTCTCAACTTTAAAGAGATCTTACGTCCATCTTATTCGCCACCCCAAATCTGCAGAACCTCAAATGCTGAGCTTTGCAAAATCTTTAAAAAGCAACAACATTTTTATAAAGTTTCTGTGTATTTCCTCTAAGGTAGTATAAATTTTATGTAACTTTAAGTAAATTCACATAAAAAAGTTACTCTTCACCACAAAAAACCCGGTTTCTACTAGGAATGTTCGGGGAACGACAGGGAGGATTCCACTGAGAAACCGGGTTTTTTGCCGTTTAGCGATAAGTATCCGTGCGAACATCCCAAGTAATTGTTAGCGGTTCTAACAATTTTTGCTGGCTGCTAGAAGCGAGTTTGCCTAAATAATCGCGAACAACAGAGGCTTGTTCGAGATTCAAGCGATAACCCCGTGAGACATCTTCAAAGAAAAGCGGTTCGGCCAAAATTGCTTCCCAATCGGGATTTTGCCTTGACTCCTCGCCCAGCAGCATGAAATCTTCCTCCGCAGGCACAAGTCCCGCCGGCAAATTTCCTTCCAAAATCCGCAGAACCCGGGGCTCGCAGGTGCGGGTATTCACGCCCTGGCGTTCCAACAACTGCAAAATTTCCTGAAAGCTGAGAGTTTCCTCACCCAAAACCTGCATTAATTCCCACAGCAGAAAAAAGTCGCTGTACTGCTGCTGCGACACATCCAAAATTTGAGGATAAAGAGCCAAACTCGCCAACCCGCAGGCAACTCGACCAATTTTTTCTGAAAAATTTGTACTTTGAGATACAGAATTGTCAATTTCCAAAATATCTCGATCGACCTGCAATTCCTGGTCTTGAACAACGATCGCATTCGGCAACTTCTGCCGCAACCAGCGGGCGATCGCAGGCCAAGCACCCATACCCCCTGCACAAATCGCCTGATTAATCCCCGCCGGCGACATTCCCGCGCGACTGAGCAAAGCATTCAATTCGCGGTTCAACTGCTGCACAAAAGGCACTAAAACCTGACTTTCCAAATCTTTGCGCTTCACATCCCAATGCTGCTGGCCAATATCCAAAGCAAAACTTTTTTGATGTTGCAAAATAACTTTTATTTGCCTTGCCGCCTCTAACAATTGCAGGCCAAAAGCAGAACCTTGTAACCGCTGCTGCAATTGATAGCGGTTCGGCAAATCAGGATGTCCAGGACGCGGCAAATCGATCGACATTCCCCAAGTTTCGTTTTTAGCCAACAACTGACAGATAATATCTTGATCGAAAGCATCGCCAGCAAAAGCAAAACTGTGGCAAGTAAAATCAGCACGAGTTAAATCTTGAAGATTGGACGGCAACTCAACTAAAGCTAATTCCACCGTCGCGGCCCCCGCATTCAAAATCAAAGTTCCCCCGCTAAAAGACGAAGCATTCACACTCAGCGGTGCAGCTTCTTCACCGTACTTAGCAGAATCCACGGCTGACGACTCGACTTCCATGCCATTTTTCACAGGAGTTACAGCAGCAAGCAAAGTGGCGATCGCATCTTCCACCACAAAAATTTGCGAACCAGAAGCCACCAGAGACGCGCCCAAAACAGCCTCCCGCAGATTAAACCGATAAGCATCCGACCAACCGGCAGGAGTCCCCAAAATTACACCCCGCAATTCTAAAAGCGCCGCATCGAGAGTTTCTGGCGTCAGTCCCGAAGCCCTACAGATTAAATTAGAAACTGGCAATCCTGCAAAATTCATCCTCGGTGCAGAATCCAAAACTTCCCCCGATCCGTCAAATTTTTGCCCCTGCTTCCTCGGATTCAAAGTAGCCAGCAGCGCCCGCACACCTTGCAGCGGCAAGGCGATCGAAACAGCCTGCAAGGGCGACCACTGCAACAGCGGTTCGTACATTCCAGCAGCTTCCCGCTGATAAGGAATGCCCACCTTTAAAGGCAATTTAAAATTTTGCAGTAAAAATTCTCCCGCAGGCAAAGCCAGGGGTGGGAATCCCACCGACTTGACTGTCACCTGCGGTGCAGAGCTCCCTGAGGCTGTTTCCGCAAGCACCGCAGCCGAGGGAATCCGAAAGCTGGGGCCGGCAGCGGAACCCTCAGCCTGCGGTGCTTCCCAGTAAATCGGGTGCAACTGGCCGCTGGTGCGATCGAGCAAAGCCGCCGACAGCCCGCTGGAGGCGAAATCAATGCCCAAATACCAGCTAGAGTTCCGGCGTTCCCGGGATGGGGCGATCGCACCTGCTGCGGAACGCCCAGCCGAGTCTTGCTGCTGTGTCCCGGTCAACTCGCTAAAATCGGTTTTCCCCTCAACAACTCCTGCTTTAATCTCGGTCGAAATTAGGTTTTTTTTTTATTTTCTGGAGGACTCGATCGCAGTTCGTTAGTTTCGGCAGTTTCTGGATCGGGAGAATCAGTCAAAGGTCGATCGGTCTCGGTCAAACTAGCCAAAATCTCGTCTAGCGTCAAGTTCGACTCGTCTTCCTCAGCAAACAAGTCATCCTCAAGTTCGTTTTCCAAAACAAAGGGTTCATCCTCAGATGAGAGTTCCAACACATCGGCGAACAAATCCTCCAGCGTGCCGAGTTCTTCATCTACGGCCTCGGCAAAGGGATTTTTTGCACCGACTTCGGGGGAACTCGCCGATAAATCCAAGCTGTTAGCGGTTGAGGAATTCGATCGCCCGAAGCTAGTATTTCCCAATCCCTCCAGATTGTAGAGGTCTGCCTCCAACAGTTCCAGAGTATTGTTGTCCAAATTTAAAGCTCGATCGAGGTCATCTTCTAATGCCTCCACCGGCAGCAAATCCTCGTCCGCCGAAGCTTGGATGTAGCCATCATCAAGCCGCTGCGACGAAGTGCCGGACTCGCCTGTTTGAAAATCACCGATTCTCGACAAACCGGGCGCGGCACTGGGGCGGTTCGGGCTAATTTCAGCAGGCGTTCTCAACGGCAAAGGTGGCGGTTCAGGCATCGCAGCGTCGAACTGCTCGCCTCGGTTTTGAGCCGTTTCTAGATTTTCTCGATCGTCCGCGTCAATTTCCAGCGAGGCGGTTGAGGCTGGCGGTTCTGAAACTTGAGGTACTGATGCCACTTGCGGTTCAAATAAACCGGCACTCTCTAAAGTTAGAGATTCTACAGAATTACCTATTACCAATTCTGAATCTGGACTTACTAAAATATTTTCTTCCAGTGATTCGCCTTCATCCAGCAGATTTACAAACAAATCTTCGGTCATATTTAGGGCGTCGGCAGTTTCATTATCCGACGCCGCTTGATATTGTACAGCCTCACTTGCGGTTTCAAATTCAGTATTTTGGGGTAGTACAGTTTCGAGTTCTAATTCTACTTCGGCGACTGCTTCTCCCGCGAACAAACTTGCATACAAATCCTCAATATCTTCGCCTGTTTCTGCTAATTTATTTTCCGATTCAGCGCCGGAAAAGGCAATTGTCGGTCTAGGTCTTTCGGGTGCCGAACCGAACAAATTCTCTTCCAAGTCAGGGAGCGAAATTGGGGATTGAATGCGGTCGCGGTCGCGCCTCAACTGTCCGAATTGCGGAGAAATTTCTGTACCGGCGTAGGGCAATCTGTCTTGTTCTCCGAATTCGCCGGTGCGATTGGACTGCACCAAGTCTCCACTCTGAGTGTCGGGGGCTGACTGTTCGATCGCAGTATTTGAGAGGGCTGGAGCGGCATCAGACGGATCGGCTGCGTTTGGGATGACTGTTTCGAGATTTGCTAAATCGATCGGCTGCTGCACGTAGGAAGAGGCTTCTCGCCCCAACTGTGCGGCCAAGTGGTTGACGAAAGCCGCGAACATCGCCTCGCTCTGCTGGCTCAAACCGTACATATTTTCGAGTTCTTGTCCCAACGAAGCTTGATAGCTTTGCAGATTTGCTTGCAAAGCCTCGAACACTATACCCATCCTAGAATCGAGACTCATCAGCAGACTGTCAGCACGAGATTGCAACAGTTGCATTTGCTCCAACCTCTGAGCCGGCGTCAGCAGCGGGTGTTCTTCTGAGGTTTGTCGGTTAAGTGTTACGTCAATAGCCGATTGTTCATCAGGCGCACTGCCCAAAGAGTGAGGTGCTGCGCTGCTTTGCAATAACTGATTTTCTAGCGAACTTAGAATTTGGGAGAAATCGCTAGTCAAGGTTTCTTCCAAACGGGCAGTCAGTACCTGCAAGAATTCTGAAATGATTTGCTGTTGGTTTGCTTGTTGCTGAGCTAGGGATTGTTGCTGCTGCCGTTGTGCTTCTAGCTGTTTGATTTCTTGAATTAGAGCTTGCTGCTCTTGGCGCAGAGCTTCTATGTCTTCTTGGAGCGGCCCCGTCAGGCTTGAACGCAGGTGGCTGATTTCTCCGGTTACGGCTAGCATGATTTGCTCTGCGGCTGAGGGGCTAGGGGCCCTGGGCGGAACTTTGGGCACTGGAACTGGTTGCGGGCGGACATTGGTACTGGCGGGCGCCTTGTTGGCCGCTAGTTTGGAGTCTGAGGAAACCAGATAAGCGCGAACTCGCTCTAAAAGTTGGCGCTGGTGGACAGTATCGATCGAACCCGTCCAAGGCAAGCGGGGTGCGGGCTTGCTGAGTACCTCGTCAATCTCAGCAATCAGTGATTGAATTTTGTACTTCTGAGAATTCAAGGGGGGAACCTCTGGGAATGCGGCTTGGGAGAAACTTTACCGAAAAAAGACTGAAGTCAGGCGGCAGCGATGCCAATACATAGAATAATCTGAATGCGAGTCCGTCAATAATTCACTAATATTTTCTGACAACTGTTAATTAACCTTTTATCTTCGGATAACTTCTATTGCCTATGATAGGTTAGCCGGTACTTCCGCACCAAATGCCCGCTTCTATCAACTGCAAGTGCTGCCAAATTCTGTGGCTGCTTTCCTGTTTGCCGGGCGGGAGGTCGATTCCTGCTCGGGATAGCTGCGATCGTCGCACGAACTTTGCCCTTCACCCGCTCTAACGGCCTGCCGCACACCCGTCACCCCAAGTTTGGCTACCGTGGCGGCGCCCCACTGTCTCTTCATCTTTCACCGACTTGAAAAAAACCTCAAACAATTTGCGATTTGGGATGCTGGGATTCGGGATTGTCTCCGTACATTCGGTTTTAGTAACCTTTCATAATAGCCTTTTATCTGTATTCATGCCTAGATACTAATGGTACAATAATCTCGGGGTAGCAGAAAAGTTTGCTGCGAACTGCGTCGGTTTTGCTCGCTAAGAGGGCCCGCCCTTAGGCTCGCAATACCTGTGGATTTTGCCGATCGTGCTGAAATTTGATAGGTTCCAGGCAGTTGCAGTCGGATTTTGTGGCTGTCTGCGGTGCTGGCACGCTTGTGCTCGCGGATTCTGCCGATCGTCCACAGCAGGCCAGACTGACAACAAATCTCTCAGCAGTGTTAAGCTTTCTAAGCGAAGTGCTTTCAAAGGTAATTCGATCGGCTCAGTCGCTTGTCACGTTGCTAAAATTTTGTTAATAAAATTTGCTCCGTGGTAGGTATCTAAAAAATTATGGTATATTCTTTAGTTTCTAGCTCGCAATCAGAGCTTAAGGCTATAAATTTCCATATTCGACCTTTGACGACCGCAAAACTTTAGAGGTAAAATTGCCGATTTTAGATACTTGTTTGTCAAATCTTGAATCTAAAATCGAATGACTCGGCTGCAAGCTATTTCTAACTGCCCAGCGCAGCTCAAGCGCATAAATTAAAATGATGGCCTCATGGAAGACCGCTTTAACACCCGAGATCCGAATTCCAATATAAATCAATTGATAGTTTCTACTCCTTTTTTTGCAGGCTTGCCCGAGCCTGTAATTGAGAGAGCAACTCTCCACATCGTTACCCGCAGTCATCCGTCAAATCAAGTGATTTTACTCGAAAATGACTGGGGAACATCAGTGTATTTTATATTGGATGGTTGGGTGAAAATTCGCACCTACAACCTAGACGGAAAAGAAGTAACACTGAATATTTTAGGGAAAGGAGAACTGTTCGGGGAAATGGCCGCGATCGAAGAAGCACCGCGATCGACAGATGTCATTACCCTAGCGCCGACACTGATCGGCAATATGCCATCTCAGGATTTTGTGCAGCTCATTCATACCGAGCCGCTAGCAGGCATTCGCCTCGCTCAACTGATGGCCCGTCGCCTGCGACAAGTCAACCGCCGCCTGCGTTTGCGAGAATCTGACAGTACCTCGCGAGTAGCAGATATTCTATTATTTTTGGCAGAGGGGCAAGGGAAAATCATGTTATCAGGAGGTACAGAAATTCCCAACCTGCCACACAGAGAATTGAGCAGCCTCAGCGGGCTGGCTCGCGAAACAGTAACGCGAGTGCTGAGCAAGCTGGAAAAAAAAGGAACTATTCAGCGCGAACGTGACGTTTTGTGCATTCCCGACCTGCACGCCTTGGAGCGTCTGTTAGTCTAGAAGTATCAGAGATTGCTAAATTGAATCTAATTCAAAAGCACTCTCTGTTATTGATGATTTCCCGCCGGAGGTAAAGCTATGAGTTTTAAGAAAATTTTTGTTGCCTTAGATGATTCTGAACTTAGCCACCGCGTCTTCAGTCAAGCTTTAGAATTAGCTGTGAGCGATCGGGCCCAGGTGATGCTATTTAACTGCGTTACTGTCAACTCGCTGGGCGAGACTGCCGTGCCAATTCCGGTAGATTTAGGTATGAATGTCGAGTTAATGAATCAAGCTTATCAAGCTCAACGTTTGCGGCTGGAAAGTGAGGTAAAACAGGCTTCGGGTTTTCTGAAAAAATACTGCGACGCGGCAGCAAAAGAAGGATTGCAGGTGGAATTTGACTGCAAAATGGAGGGGGCTCCGGGGTATTCTATCTGTGAATCCGCCCAAAATTGGGGCGCAGATTTAATAGTGTTGGGGAGGCGCGGCCGCACGGGGTTGGCAGAAGCTTTCCTCGGCAGCGTCAGCAATTATGTCGTTCACCACGCATCTTGTTCGGTTTTTGTAATTCAGGAAGTCAAAGCCGAAAAATGATGCTGCTGAAAATTTTTGCTGAGAAAGTCTATCTAAAATAAGAGTCGCGTTCGTACCTAAACCCGGTTTCTGCGAGCAAGATTAAATTTGGCCGCGAAGCTCCAAAAAGTGAAACCGGGAATCAGCCGTATAGCGCCCAAGTCTTGTAAAATCTAAAATCTAAAATCGGAAAACCGGGAATCAGCCGTATAGCGCCCAAGTTCCGTAAAATCTAAAATCTAAAATCTAAAATCTAAAATCTAAAATCGGATGAGTGATTTTTTGTCAGCAGATGCTGCGTCTAATTCGGGCAGTTCACCCACTACAAATAACGAGCCGCAAACCGCCGATATTTCAGCAATGGCTGGCGATCGCACAAATCCCGATCCGGGGAAGCGCGAATTAGGGGAAGCGCCTTTAAGGCTTGTAGAAACGGCATTTTTGGCAAGTACCGCTAGCTTGATTTGGCTGGTAAATTATTACTTTCCGCTGGGGCCTTTGCTGCGGGTTTTTTTCCCGATACCGATCGCCCTTGTCTACCTGCGCTGGGGGAACCGCGCTTCTTGGATGGCAGCTTTGGTATCGGGTTTGCTGCTGTCGGTACTCATGGGCCCGACGCGCAGCATTTTATACGTGATCCCTTTTGGAATTATGGGAGTTGCGCTGGGAGGACTTTGGAGGCGCAAAGCGAGTTGGTCTTTTTCTATTAGTTTGGGCGCGTTAATTGGCACTCTTGGCTTCTTTTTTAAGTTTTGGTTGCTGTCAGCTTTGGTGGGTCAAGACCTCTGGGTTTACGTAACAGCCCAGGTAACAGAGATGGTGGAATGGGTTTTTGTGAAGCTGGGCTGGCTTAATGTACCGAGTTTGAACACTATTGGGGCGATCGCCGCCGGGATGATTTTGGTTAACAATATTGTCTATTTATTTGTAGTGCATTTAGTAGCTTTGCTGCTGTTAGATCGTTTGGGAAATCCGATTCCGCGGCCACCGCGCTGGGTGCAACTTTTGATCGATTATGAAGAGTAGTTATTGGGAATTGTTGACTGTTGACTGTTGACTGTTGACTAATAACTAATGACTAATGACTAATGACTAACTATGATTGGTATTTATACAGAAATCGAACAGGGTCAGCGGTGGCTTGAAGGCTATCGGGGACGAAAACCGATATTTGCCTGCGTGTTAGGATTTACCGCTACAGGCTTAATTCCGGGAATTTCAGCAGCAGGAGCAACCCCGCACGATCGACAATTTACTTGTTTGGCCGATGCAGAATTTTTGTATAACGGCCCCCAACCGTCGCCCCAATATCCTTTGCCACCCCTAGAAGCTGGTGCCTCGCCGGTACTGATATCTCGCGCAGTAGTCGAAGCTTTGGAAATTCCCCTTTACCTATTTAATGCTGGTTTGCCCCTCCCACCTCCCGTACCTGCAATTGATTTGGGCGGCACTCCGGCAAAGTGTGTGATTTCTGGGAATGCTTTAGAACTCGAAACAGTCAAACATTTGCTCGAACAAGGATTAATTTGGGGAGCTAAATTGGCAGCTCAAACTAATGGTAGCTATTTAATTTTAGGGGAGTGCGTAGTTGGGGGAACGACTACTGCTTTGGGCGTGTTAATGGGTTTGGGTATTGCAGCGGCGGGCAAAGTTAATAGTTCTCATCCTCGCTGCAATCACGCTCAAAAATTGGCTGCGGTGACAGCGGGACTCAATCATGCTGAGTGGGAAATTGGCGGACAAAACAGCACTCCCCTGGAATTGGTGGCGGCGGTGGGCGATCCGATGCAAATAGCGGTGGCGGCAATGGCGATCGCCGCGAGTCGGACTTGCGGGGTGCTCCTGGCCGGGGGCACGCAAATGCTGGCAGTGTACGCTTTGATGCAAGCCTTAGCCCGTGAATATGCTCTGGTATGGTGTCCCGAACAAGTTGCGGTGGGGACTACTCGCTGGGTGGCGGAAGACCCTACAGGAGACACTGTAGGACTCGCTAATGATATCGGCGGTGTGCCTTTGTTGGCCGCGCAGCTAAGTTTTGCTGGATCTCGCTACGGGCAACTGCAAGCTTACGATCGCGGCTATGTTAAGGAAGGTGTGGGTGCGGGAGCGTGTGCGATCGCCAGTGGCTTGGCTGCAAATTGGACTCCAACTCAACTCCTCCAAGCTGTTGAAGCTTTAGCCTCGCGGTGTGAAATTAAACATTAGATAGTCCTGGATGCCAAAAACCCGTTTTTTACTCCAAATATTGGGGTTTTGTAACGATGAATACACTCCAAAACCGGGTTTTTAGTTTTCTTTGCGTCCAGCGCTGTGAGGAATTAAACATTAAAAATTAAGATGCGGCTATCGAGCAGCGAATCTGGTTCTGCTGCTCAACCAGCTTCATTTTGGCTGAATAATTATCTCATTTTATTGAGCATAAATGCTCTCATATTTACAGAATTTTCTACACAATATCTCGCTTTAATGCAGTATTCTTCCTGGTAATTGCGCGAGAGAAAAAACGTATCGGCTCAATAAGTAGGGGTAGCAGAGGAAAATAAATGAAACGGGGTACACACAGTGTCATAGAATAGGACACA